>PWYR01000163.1 GCA_003567775.1 Ignavibacteriales bacterium
ACGGTGGATAATTCACCGTTTAATGGTGGATTTTTCACATATAAATGCTTATATTTTCCCTATGATTCGACGAACCATTACAGACAGGATATTAGAAGCCCTGCAAGACAGTCCGGTGCTTTTTCTTACCGGCGCCCGTCAGACAGGAAAGAGTACTCTGGTCAAAGAAATCATTGCCTCAGATTATCCGGCGACATATATTACGTTCGATGATGCGGCGCATCTTTCTGCTGCACAGGCAGATCCCCGTGCTTTCCTTCGCTCGTATACCGGTCCGCTAGTGATCGACGAAGTGCAGCGGGCGCCTAACCTTTTTCTGACTCTAAAAATGGAGGTCGACCGGAAACGCACGCCCGGACGTTTTATCCTTACAGGTTCTGCGAACATTTTATTGCTCCCTCAATTGGCGGATGCTTTAACAGGCAGAATGGAGATCCAAACACTATGGCCGTTCTCCCAGGGAGAGATCGCAGGCATCAAGGAAAGATTTATCGATCGAGTGTTTGACGCTAAGATGCGGATCGGCAATCTGCAGCAGCTTGACAGGCGCGAGTTGATCCGGAGAATCCTTATCGGCGGATATCCGGAAATACTCACGCGTAAAAGCGGAGATCGCCGTTATGCATGGTACGGCTCTTATATCCAAACTATACTTCAGAGGGATGTGCGCGACTTATCAGCCATCGAGAATCTCTCGGTCATGCCGCGGCTGCTTTCTCTGTTGGCAGCGCGTGTAACCACGCTGGTAAACATAACGGAACTTTCCAACAACCTGAAGATCCCGCAAACCACGCTCAAACGGTACATCACGCTGCTTGATGCAACTTTTCTGATAAAATTTCTTCCTGCATGGACGGTCAATATCGGTAAACGAATTATCAAAACACCAAAACTATTATTGTGTGATACGGGTTTCCTCGGCTATCTCCTTGGCGTAGACGCTGTCAGCGTAGATAAACAACCGTCACTCCTCGGGCCTCTCATCGAGAATTTCGTCGCTATGGAATTATTCAAACAGATCACATGGAATTCCACCGGAAGCAATCTTTATCATTTCCGAACAACGCGCGGAGAAGAAATAGATTTTATTCTGGAGGACCGGTCAGGAAGAATTGCTGCTCTTGAAATTAAGGCAAGCGAAACCGTAGTGAATGCGGATTTTAAAAACATCAGAAAGATTGCGGACGCCGCCAGGAAGAAATTTCATCGCGGGATTGTCCTGTACACCGGCGCCGAAATTATCGCATTCGGCGATAACCTCCACGCTGTGCCTATCCAAGCGTTATGGGCAAGTTAAGGTTCGGATCTCGAGGTTTGGGGGTGGGGAATCAGGAGGCAGGGGATGGAATAATGGAATAATGGATTGGATGAATGTTGTGAATACACAAAAACCGCCATTCATACCGACGGAACATAACGTTATTCTAAAACATGATCATCCGCGTAAGCAATCAATGGGCATAACGCACATAACAATAAAAATATCAGCGTTAGTTTCTCACAACGGTGCTTATGAGGCCCAATTTCTTGAACAATCAAATTATTTAATAAAAAGGACGTTACCCCGACAAACATTGCATACTCAGAAAATTAGTCTAAATCGATAACGTTAATTTGTTTAAAGTACGTAATTTCATGTTAGTGTCGGGGTAACGTCGCTCCAACTGTTCGTAACCATTTTTAACTGTTAAAAACCGGTATTAACCGGTAAAATTAATTACCTTCTCAATCCGCTCAAACGCCCAATCGAGTTCCTCTTTCTTAATTATAAGCGGCGGGGCAAACCGTATAACCGTATCATGCGTCTCTTTACACAACATTCCTTCTTCTTTTAACTTCTCACAATACGGACGGGCTTTCTCGGTTAATTCGAGTCCGATCCATAACCCACGACCGCGAACTTCTTTGATTTTCGGGCTTTTTATTTCCTTTAACTTGTTAAGAAAGTAATTACCGAGTTCGGCGGAATTTTCAGCAAGTTTTTCTTCGAGTATAACTTTAAGCGCGACGCGCGCAATTGCACAGCCAAGCGGGTTGCCGCCGAATGTACTGCCATGCTCTCCCGGATTAAATACCCCGAGCACTTCTTTTTTCGACAACACCGCCGACACCGGATAGAAACCGCCCGACAGCGCTTTCCCTATTATGACGGCATCGGGTTGAACATCCTCATACTGAAATGCAAACATCTTACCTGCGCGACCCAGTCCCGACTGAATTTCATCGAGAATAAATAAGACATTATTCTTTTTACAGATATTGTAAGCTTCTGTGAGAAAACCGTCGGGAGGAATAATAATGCCTGCTTCTCCCTGAATCGGTTCGACCAGAAACGCCGCCGTGTTCGGCGTGATTGCTTCTTCAAGCGCTTTTACATCACCAAACGGGATTACCCTAAAACCGGGCGTAAACGGACCGAATCCCTTACGGTAATCTTCCTCCGTCGAGAAGCTGACGACAGTTGTCGTGCGTCCGTGGAAATTATTGGCGCAGACGATAATCTCTGCCTTATCGTCGGGAATATTTTTCTTCGTGTATCCCCATTTACGTGCAGCTTTAATCGCCGTTTCGACCGCCTCGGCGCCGGAGTTCATCGGCAGCGAAATATCCATACCCGATATTTCGTGCAGGTCTTTGTATAATAACGGCAATTGTTTATTTCGAAATGCCCGTGACGTGAGCGTCAGTTGTTCAATCTGTTCTTTGGCTGCTGCTGCAATTTTCGGATGACAGTGTCCCTGGTTTACGGCGGAATATGCCGCGAGAAAATCGAGATACTTTTTGCCTTCTACATCGTACAACCATATTCCTTCGCCTCGTTCAATCACGACGTCGAGGGGATGGTAGTTGTGAGCACCGTACTGATCTTCAAGCCGGATGTAATCCTGTGTCTTCATACATAGCTCCTTCATTTTTTGATTTTACAATACAGTGCGGGAATGGATAACCGCGGGAATTTAACGTATCCGGATAAATGATAGGATTGGCGATCCGGATACCCATTCTAACGTTACTTAAAAATAAGAAAAACCCGCTATATCTTCAAATTATATTCTTTTTAGCTCGATGCTTCCAATCGATGCCTGTATCTACATTTTCACTCCTCCCTGATTTATCGGTCCTCTGATTGAGGTCCCCATAAAAGAACCCTTCATCGTCACCGGAAAATCGGTATGAATTCTACCGAGTGTTGCTTCCGCGTCAAGATCAAACCCGACATCATCGGTTAACGAGACAATGACTTTGCCCGCCGATGAAGTAAGATAACTGTCCCGGGCGGGGGATTCCGTGAGCGTCAGCTTAATTGAACCTGCCGAAGATGTGGCATTGATCGAACCCTTCAGTTCCTGAATCGTAATGCTTCCGGCATTCGAATTAGCGGTAATATCTCCCTCTGCATGTTTTATCGAAACCGATCCGGCATTGGACGTGATTTCGGCTTTACCCCGAATTTGCTCAACCTTCACCGATCCGGCATTTGACTCAACGTCGATAGCGCCCTCTATATTGTTTAGAGCAATATTTCCGACGGATGAAGACCCTGCAACCGAACCGTTCAAACCCTTTACCGAGATGCCGCCAATCGCCGTGTTAAATTCAATATTGTAACGGTCGGGGACCAGAACTTCAAACCGAACGGATTTTTTCCCCTTTTTTGACCACCGGCGATCACATTTCTTATCTTTATCCAATTCGGAGGTAAAATATATGTCATTGCCATCCTGTCGTACCTCGATTTTCAGATAATCAAGGAGATCTTCAGCATCATAGATATCTTCCGGTTCTTTAAAATGAATCTCTACCCTATTACCGGCCGATGCCACCACTTCGGCGGTTACCATTGCCGATTTCCAGTACAAAGTGCCTTCCGGTTGAACTGTAAATGTAACAGTTTCACCGGGCTTTACATCAGCCGCGAATGTCCCGGTAGACGCCGAAACTACAACAAGCAGACAAATAAATATTTTTACAATGTTCATAGTATTTATCCTTTATATTATAAATAGAGTTTAGTTAATCGGATTTTTTAATTTCAACTGCATCCGTCTGACGTGCGGTTATGTTAATCAAATGACCTCCGCCATCGATAACATATCGCGCCCGAACAACGTCAATATCTTCACGGAAACTATCAGGCGAAAAATCGGACCGGACAAGCGGATCGCCTGCGGTTCTCCTGCCCCATTTTCCCTGCGCCGTTACATCAATGGTAGCGGGTATATTCCCGGGTACCGTCAACCGAACATTTCCCATCATTGCGGATATTCCGGATTCCCCATATTCACCGGGAATGAGACGTACCTCTACCGATCCCATCCGCGTTGATGCATTGACCGAACCCGTTTGCTCTATCATATATATATCACCGGCGGATGTAGAAGCTTCGACCGCTCCATTCCCTTTTTCAACTCTTATATTCCCACCTGCTGTCCTGAGTATCCCTGTTCCCACAATCGACTGTACAAGAATATTCCCCCCTGCGGTTGACGCATTCAGGTCACCGGAAAATTCCTGCACATTGATATTGCCGCCGGAAGTGCGCAGGAGAGCAACTTGTTCACCCCGAATAAGCGAAATATTACCGCCCATCGTCCTGATGTCAAAATCCCCGGCGATCGATTTTATTGAGATATTACCACCGGCGGTTTGCAGTACGCCTTCACCGGCTAAGCTGGAAACCGAAATGTTTCCCCCTGCCGTGACTACGTTTATTTCTCCCTCAGTTCGATCGAGTTGTATCGAGCCGCCGGCGGTCTTGATCCGCGCAGCTCCCTGATGAGCTCCGGTCACGGTAATACTTCCCCCTGCCGTATGAAGATCGACGTTGAAATTTTCAGGCATGTGTATCCTGAATTCAACTTTTCCGGATCGCCGGTACATCGATCTGAACCGGATGGTCACCGTATTGTCATCGATTGTTGCGCTCACCCCTTCCATATCTCTATCGGGTATTCCCTCGGCAGCAACGTGGACTTGATCACGATCCCAGGTTTCGACCGCAATATTTCCGTGACTTAATTGTACATTCAGAGTACCTGCCCGGGACACCTCGAAAGTTACCGGTGCCTGGAACAATGCACGGCTTAACACTGCATCAGAAACTATTACCGGTAATACCGCGATAAATAAAATTGTACGAATCACTATTCCCGTTTTCATTATTGTATTTCCTCCAATACGGCTACTGTCCGCATTCGAATATATTCATTTTCGTCGGATTGTATTTTATTTTCAAGAACTTTCTGAACGTCCTGTTTTAGATCATGGTGTACCGCCAATAGTTCTTCAAGACGATTAATTGCCGCTATCCGAAGTGAAGTATTATCGTCGTACATGAGAACATGGAGCAGCGCCTGTTTGTAGTCTTCATCCGGAGGGAGCTTGCTCAACACCGACAACGCCTCGCTGCGTACTCCCGGATTATCATCATATTGCAATGTCAGAATAAGAGCGATTTTAATCTCGGGGTCGAGTTCGTGGGTTTGCGAAGCACCGATTGCGGTAACCGATTGCAAACGCATACCCGGATTTTGTTCTGCGACAAGAGCATGTGCAAGTATCCTTTGAATGTCACGGTCGCCGATATTTCCCTTCCGCTCAACAGGCAAAATATTATCGTATGCGAACTCTATATCGCCTGTTGTTGCATCGTGATCAAGAATTCTGAAATTCATAATCTGCGCATCATCGACGCCGGCGTGAAGCATTTCATAAGGATATCTGTCGCCGGTGATATTTGAAATCAGAATCCCCACTACAACTCCGATGACAAGCATGGAAACGGCGCCGAACGCAAGTCCGTACCGCGGGACGGGCATCTTAACCGGTTGTAAAAATCGGGCGAGAGTATCCTTCACGCCGCTCCAGAACGATCTTCGGGGCTGCCCCAACCGGAGACGATTCTGCAATTCCTCGCGCGCTTCACTGAGAAGCGAATCGGAAACCTCTTCAAGCCCGCTATTCTGTATAAGATTACGAAACTGAATCAACTCATCTAATTCCCGGCGGCACTCATCGCATCCGGCAATATGCGTCTTTATTTCCCGCAACCGGTCGGCTTCGAGATCTCCGAATAGATATAATTGAAGCAATTGTTTCATTTCATCATGTTTCATAGCACACCTTATTTAAAAATCACTTAAACATTACTAATGCATAGGTGGAGACCATCTTGCCAACACTTAATCTTCCGCTCAGATTGGCTCCACCATTACCACCATCATGCTATAATAAATACCGTAATTTATCTCTCATTCTCTCCGTTGCGGTAAAGAGATAATTCTTCACCGTTCCTTCCGAAATATTCATTACCTCGCCGATCTCCCTTATTTTATATCCTTTAATAAATCTCAGAAGAAACACCATTCTTTGATTCGGCGATAATATGTTCATCGCTTTTTGCACGTGTTTAGGAATTTCGGAATCCATTAACCGTTTATCAGGTGAATAATGATCCGTCATCGCTTCGGGTGAATTTTCCTGTTCAACCACCGTATCAAGAAACGCATGATGTTGCAATTGCCGTCGTGACCGGTGCGTAAGACAAATATTTGCCGTAATCCGGTAAAGCCATGTCGAGAATTTACTTTCGAAATTAAAACCGCTCAGCGATTTATACACGCGCATAAACACTTCCTGATAAATATCTTTGACATCTTCATCGTTCCGAACATAAGAATGAGCAAGGGAGACGACAAAATGATCATATCGTTTTACCAGACACTCAAATGCACGCTTACTCCCGTTTTGCGCCTCTTTGATAATATTCTCTTCGTTGAATTCATCCACATCGTAATCTATTTTGATCTCATTCATTCTGTTAGACTCGCCCGGGGTAAAAAAGGTTGGGGACAAACGAAATTTATTCTTCCCGATAGTATACGGTAATCGTGAGTAACTGTTGCAAAATATTGATGAGAAAAAAAACACAAAACCACTTGAAATAAACAATAAATTTTGTAGATTAAAGATATTTCATGTAACCGGAAAGCAACCAAAATAATCTGTATGAAACATACATTCGTTTTACCCTTCCTCATTGTTCTGCTTCTCATCTCCTGCACTACACCAGAACGCGAAGACGCAATCCTGCAGGAAATTGTCGACCGGGTTCAGGAAGACTACGCACCGGATCGCCGTGTAGCGGTATTCGATATCGAATGGGAGCGTCGACAAGGCGATCTTATAATCAAGGGCGAGGTGGATAATCCCGAAGCTAAAATCACCCTCCTTACCGCATTTGATGAATTCGGTTTACCGCAACCGGTCGATAGCATAACCGTTCTGCCGCATCCGGATTTGGTTGCAAAACATTACGCACTTATTAACGTGAGCGTCGGCAACATGCGCAGTCACCACAGCCACACCTCCGAACTTGTTACACAAGTTCTACTGGGCGCCCCGGTAAGAGTATTAAAACAGCAGGGAGGGTGGTATTATGTCCAATCGCCCGATCGATATCTCGGGTGGATTAACGGCGGGGCTTTACATATGGTCACCCGTGATGAATTAGACAAATGGAAGAACAACTCTCAAATAATCGTTACCGAAATGCATGGCATCGTCCGGGAACAACCGCGAACGGATGCACTTCCCGTCAGCAATGTCGTGATCGGCGTCCGGTTGCTCCTTACCGGGAGAATCGGAAACTGGAATCAAGTAACCTTGCCAGACGGACGAACCGGATACATTGAGCGTGCCTTCACACAAAATTATACAGACTGGAAAGACAATGTTAAACTCACGGGTGAAAATATAGCAAGAACTGCAAAAATGTTTCTCGGTATTCCGTATCTCTGGGGCGGCACATCGGTGAAGGGTTTCGATTGTTCGGGCTTTACCAAAACGGTTTATAATCTTAACGGAATAGACCTGAACCGGGACTCAAGCCAGCAGATACTCATGGGAGAGCACGTCGATACCGGTGAAAATTTTTCCAATCTGAGGAAAGGAGACCTGGTCTTTTTCGGCAGAAAAGCAACGGGGGATCAACCGGAGCGTATTGTCCACGTCGGTATTTACCTCGGAAACGGTGAGTTTATTCATTCGTCCGACTACGTGCGTATCAACAGTTTTTTCCCCGACGCAGAAAACTTTGATGAGTTCGAGCTGAACCGCTTCGTTCGCGCACGTCGATTGATTAAGAATATAGATTTGCAAATTGATTGAAAAGAACAAAAATATGCCACTAAAACACCAAAATCACCAAATTTTATGACAAATTTTTGGTGTAATTTAGTGTTTTTAGTGTTTTGGTGGCAAAATATAAAACCCAACTTTGAAATTCCTATACAATAATGTAATACTAACAAATCATAGGTAATTCTTTGACTCTCATCACCGATGGCACTGCCGTCCTGCTCTTTCTGATACTTCTTATCGGAGCAATTTATAAATTCAGCGAACTAAAATTTGTCGCTCCGTTTTTTAAATATCTGCCTCCCGTTATCTGGGTATATTTTTTACCGATGATATCGTCCAATATTGGTATAATCCCGCGCGACCACGAGCTTTATCTCTGGATACGAACCTACCTTCTCCCTACG
>PWYR01000058.1 GCA_003567775.1 Ignavibacteriales bacterium
AAATTGAATTAATTGATGCGCCCCTGTCAATTTGTCATAAATTTATCAGTCAATACAGCCAGAGAAATATGTCAATCTGTCGCTTCACAGAATTACCATAGTAAAAAGCGTTTTCTATGTACTTGATTATATTTAAGATACAATTTTCATAGTTATATTGGCACGGGTTTTGAGCATTATATAAAGTGAACATCCACTTAAGACGAAGGAGGTGAAAAAATATGGCGCTCACAAGATGGAATCCGACTACAGATATTACGCGTGATTTAGATACCATGCAAAAAAGAATGAATCGATTGTTTAATGATTTCTTTGGCGGACGCGAAGGTGACGGCGATGAGTTGACGCTCGGTTCCCGGCTTCCTGCTGTCGATGTTGTTGAGAATGATGATGCATTCGTACTCGAGGCAGAACTTCCGGGAATGAAAAAAGATGATATTAAAATATCAATAGCCAACGATGTGTTGTCGATTCGCGGCGAAAAGAAAATTGAGAAAGAGGACAAGAAAAAAAACTATCATCGAACGGAGCGTTCATACGGAAGCTTTTCGCGAACCTTCCCCTTGCCGGGTAACGTCAAAGCCGATAAGGTTGATGCGGAGTTCAATAATGGAGTGCTGACCGTTACCATTCCGAAATCGGAAGAAGCAAAGCCAAAGCAGATCGATGTGAAAGTTAAATAATCGAAGAGTCAATTACTATCAAAGGCGGAGGTTCCGGCGTCAGGTGGGAGACGCAGTGACGGAACTCCGCCTCATTATATTTTTTAATCAGGAAGTGATGTGATTATGCCAAACGAGAAGGAAATACAGGAAAGAAGTAACGAGATGAAACTACATGTGCCCGATACATTGCCGGTTGTACCTTTACGGAATACGGTTTTCTTTCCGCGACAGGTACTACCGATCAGTGTCGGGAGAGAAAAAAGTTTACGTGCCGTTGAAGAAGCGCAAAAAAATAAAACATCCGTCCTGGTAATAGCACAGCGTGACGGAAACATTGAGAATCCGATTGTTAAAGATCTTTACTCAATCGGAACCGTTGCACAGATTGTTAAGGTATTCAATCTGCCCGACGGCACGCGAAATGTACTGCTTCAAGGAGCGTCACGGGCAAGAGTCCTGACGGATATTGAAAGCGAAGAGTATAACAAAGCAACTATACAACTATTAGAAGATGAACACACCGATGATATTGAAATCGATGCGCTGGTAACGAGTGTACGTAATGTATTTCATCGTATGGTTGATTTGAGTCAGGAATACAGTGATGAACATTTATCAATTATATTAAATCTTGATGATGCTGCAGGCACCGCAGATATTGCAGCGGCGCTGATGTCGGCCTCCGTAAAAGAGAAACAACGAATACTGGAAACGCTGGATGTAAAGGAGAGACTGCAAAGAGTTCACAGACAACTAAACAAAATCGTACAGCGGCTCGAAATAGGAAGCAAAATCCAATCGGACGTACAGGAGGAAATAAAAAAAAATCAGCGTGAATATTACCTCCGGCAGCAATTGAAAGCAATACAAAAAGAGCTTGGCGAGAATGATGAGGAGGTCGAGATAAGAGAATTTCGGGAGCGGATGGAAAAAGCTAAATTGCCGGATGATGTCCGGCAAATCGTTGAGAAAGAATTGAACCGGCTTTCGAAGATGCATACCTCATCGGCGGAGTACACGGTAACCAGGACCTATGTCGAATGGCTGCTCGATTTACCATGGTCGGTATCGACCGAGGATAATCTCGATATTGATGCGGCGGAAAAGGTGCTCGACCGCGATCATTATGGTCTTGAAAAGGTGAAGAAAAGAATCCTTGAATATCTGTCGGTTAGAAAACTAAAAAATGATATGCGCGGACCGATCCTCTGTTTTGTCGGACCACCCGGCGTCGGTAAAACATCTCTTGGAAAATCGATAGCGAATGCGCTCGGCAGAAAATTCATCCGTATGTCCCTTGGTGGTGTGAGGGACGAAGCCGAAATACGAGGGCACCGTCGAACATACATCGGGGCGCTGCCCGGAAGAATTATACAGGGTATAAAAAAAGCCGGATCGAACAATCCCGTGTTTATTCTCGACGAGATAGATAAACTCGGGTTGGATTTCAGGGGAGACCCATCGTCAGCCCTGCTCGAAGTACTTGATCCCGAGCAAAACAATTCATTCAGCGATCATTATCTTGAAGTTCCGTTCGATCTGTCAAAGGTATTGTTTATAGCTACGGGCAACATGCTCGATCCGATCCCGGCTCCTTTGCGGGATAGGATGGAGATCATTGAAATACCGAGTTATGTGGAAGAGGAAAAACTACACATTGCAAAAGATTTCCTGATGCCTAAGCAGATACGAGAACACGGACTTGAGAGTAAGCATATAGCATTCAACGACGAAGCAATTCGTAAAATTATTAACGAGTATACGAAAGAAGCGGGAGTAAGGACACTCGAGCGCCGGATTGCAGATATATGCCGTGGAGTTGCAAAGGATGTAGCAAAAGGAAAGACCGGGAAACAAATTATCAAAGGCGAATCCGTACGGAATTATCTCGGTCCACAGAAGTTCTTTATCGATGTTGCCGAACGGGTAACACGTCCCGGTGTCGCAACCGGGCTTGCCTGGACGCCGGTTGGCGGCGATATCTTATTCATTGAAGCGACGGCGATGCGAGGCAAAGGAGAATTAACATTGACAGGTCATCTCGGGGATGTGATGAAAGAGTCGGCGCAGGCAGCGCTGAGCTACATATCCTCGATAGCTTATAGTCTCGGTATTTCTCCCGATTTCCGGTCAAGGAACGATATACATGTTCACGTGCCGGCAGGTGCAACACCGAAAGACGGTCCGTCGGCAGGTGTAGCTATTCTTACGGCTCTGGCTTCATTATTAACAGGTAAGCCCGTCCGCAACGATCTTGCAATGACCGGGGAAATAACATTACGCGGTCTTGTATTACCGGTCGGTGGTATCAAAGAGAAAGTTCTGGCGGCGCACCGGGCAGGAGTCACATCCGTAATCCTGCCTGAGCGGAACGAGGGCGATCTTGAGGAAATACCAAAATACATACGGGATGATCTCCAGTTTTACTTCGTCAAAGAGATGAATGATGTATTATCAATCGCATTGAAACATGAGGATAGTAGAAAAAGTGTACACAGCGAGATAAGTGCAACGGTAAGCACAAATTAAAACGGTAAAATAACCCGATTTTGTTGAGTTTGCTACAGATGTGCCAGCCCTCCGGGCTGGTTCACATTGAACTTATCATTATATTCATAAAAAAATCTGTTTTTCTATTGATTTTAGTGGCTAAAAAGGATAATTTTCTTTGTAAATAAATGTGCAGGGTTATAGAAAAATATATGTGCTGTAAGATACACCTTTAATATTTTCCATCAAGGGGAATCTATGCCGGAAACAATCGCATCTGTCAAAGATGATTTTTTACTGAAGATCGAGGAAAAGAGTGCAATAATCGGCGTTATCGGACTTGGATATGTCGGTCTGCCGCTGCTAAACTGTTTTGTCGAAAAAGGGTTTCAATCGATCGGATTCGACGTCGATGAGAAAAAAGTGATAGCGCTCACCGAGGGGAAATCATATATAAAGCATATTCCATCGTCCAGAATCGAGAAAGCGGTTGCATCGGGTAAGTTTCGCGCTACTATTGATTACTCAGATCTCGATCAATGCGATGCTATATTAATGGCGGTGCCAACACCGTTAAATAAAAACCGTGAACCGGATATGTCTTATGTTATAGCTACCTGCGAAGAGGTATCTAAGCATATCCGTCCCGGTCAGCTAATCGTTCTTGAATCGACCACCTATCCGGGAACCACTGATGAACTGATGGTTCCGATTCTCGAAAATAGCGGGTTGAAAGTAAACCGGGATTTTTATGTTGCATTTTCACCGGAGCGGGAAGATCCCAACAACCCTACATTTACAACTGAAAATATCCCGAAAGTGGTCGGCGCCACTTCTCCCGAAGGGTTGGAAATTGCGGAGAAGTTATACAAAAAGATTGTGGTGACTACGGTATCAGTGTCATCGACAAAAGCGGCGGAAGCAACGAAATTGATGGAGAATATTTTCCGGTCCGTGAACATAGCGCTTGTGAATGAGCTAAAAGTTACATTTATGAAAATGGGGATTGATATTTGGGAAGTGATTGAAGCAGCTAAGACAAAACCATTTGGCTATATGCCGTTCTATCCAGGACCGGGACTCGGCGGTCATTGTATTCCAATCGATCCGTTTTATCTTACCTGGAAGGCGCGCGAATACGGAGTCGCCACCCGCTTTATTGAGCTTGCGGGAGAAATCAACACCGCAATGCCGGAATTCGTCGTAAGTCGGGCTATGGAAGTATTGAATGAAGAAGGAAAGGCGTTGCGCGGCTCGAAGATATTGATTCTCGGTCTTGCCTATAAAGCAAATGTCGACGACGATCGTGAATCACCTTCCTATCGCATAATGGAGTTACTCGAGCAGAAAGGTGCTCAGGTATTTTATAACGATCCGTACGTTCCCGTTATTCGTCCGTCACGTGACTACCCACACTATGCGGGCCGTACCTCGAGCGATATTTCCAATGATTACGACCTGATCCTGATTGCTACGCCTCACGATGAATACAAGGCGCTGGATTTCTCAGGTCTCACTATTCCCATTCTCGATACCAGGAATGTAGTTCAAGGGAACAGCGTTAAAGTTTTTAAAGCATAAGGAAACGGTGGATTTGTGAAAAAAATAATTTCGGTAGTCGGGGCAAGACCCAATTTTATGAAAGTCGCTCCGCTGCATAAAGCTTTTAAACAGTATAATGACTCGATAGAACATCTCATCTGCCATACCGGCCAACATTACGATGAAAAGATGTCGAAGATTTTTTTCGATGAATTTGAGTTACCGAAACCTCATTTTTATCTTGGCGTCGGGTCCGGGACGCACGCTGTGCAGACGGCAAAAATAATGATTGAGTTTGAGAAGGTATTGGTTGATCAAAAACCGGACCTAGTAATTGTTGTCGGCGACGTCAACTCGACCGTTGCGTGTAGTCTTGTCGCGGCAAAATTGCATGTACCTGTTGCACATGTCGAGGCCGGGTTGCGAAGCTTCGATCGAACGATGCCCGAAGAAATTAACCGGTTATTAACCGATGCAATATCGGATTATCTGTTTGTCACGGAAAAAAGCGGTCTCGAAAATCTGAAACGCGAGGGGATTGACGATTCGAAAATATTTTTTGTAGGGAATGTGATGATCGATACGTTGATCCAGCTTTTACCGAAAGCGGATATGTCGGAGATTCTAAAATCTTATAATGTAAATAAAGAGGATTATGTTCTTGTGACGTTGCACCGGCCCAGCAATGTCGATAGCGAGGACTTTCTACGACGGCTTGCCGGTGTGTTTAAAACGATTGCAGAGAAAAAGAAAGTCATTTTCCCGGTTCATCCGCGAACACGTTCGAATATTGAACACATCGGTCTCAACGGACAGTTGACCGGAAACATTATATTATCGGACCCCATCGGCTATATCGATTTTCTTCATCTGACAAAAAATGCCGGGTTGGTTATCACCGACAGCGGCGGGATTCAGGAAGAAAGCACCTATCTCGGTGTTCAATGCATTACGGTGCGTGATAATACCGAACGCCCGATTACGGTTGAAGTGGGAACAAACCGGTTAATTGGAACGGATCTCGGTAATGTTACAATGGCCGCGTTGGAGGTCCTGGATGGAAAGGTTAAATCCGGGAGTATTCCTGAGTTATGGGATGGAAAAGCCGCTGAACGGATTGCAGGGATTATTGTAAACAAGTTGTAAGTTTTACGATTCACATCAAAATAAAAAGAAGTAATAGAAATGCCATTTAAAATCCTCATAACCGGTACCGCAGGGTTTATCGGTTTTCATCTCGTCCGGCGGCTCATTCAAAAAGACTACGAGATAGTCGGGCTTGATAATATAAATGAATATTATGACGTTAGTTTGAAGTACGGTCGTTTAGCCGAAACAGGTATACAAAAAGATCGCATTCGGGACGGCGAATTTGTTGCAAGTGAAATGTACAGCACCTACCGTTTTATCAAGATGGAGCTTGAAGATGCCGGCGGTATTCGTACTCTTTTTGAAAAAGAAAAGTTTGACTATGTTGTTCATCTTGCCGCACAGGCAGGGGTGCGCTATTCGCTGATTAATCCGCACGCATACATCAATAGTAATATCACCGGGTTTTTAAATATACTTGAGGGATGCCGTCATTTTCCCGTGAAGCATTTGGTCTATGCTTCTTCAAGTTCGGTGTATGGTGCGAATACAAAGATGCCGTTCTCGACGAGTCACAACGTTGATCATCCCGTTTCGTTATACGCTGCAACAAAAAAAGCGAATGAGTTGATGGCGCATACGTACGCGAATCTCTATCAAGTTCCTTCTACCGGTTTGCGTTTTTTTACCGTTTATGGTCCGTGGGGAAGACCCGATATGTCGCTCTTTCTTTTCACAAAAGCAATATCCGAAGGCAAACCCATTGACGTCTTTAATAACGGAAATATGCAGCGAGATTTTACGTATATTGACGATATCATCGGTGGCGTCGAACGTCTTATCCCGAAACCGCCGCACCCCGATTCGGAGTGGAGCGGCGACGATCCCGAACCGGCGACAAGCTTCGCGCCGTATAAAATATTTAACATCGGCAACAATAATCCCGTTAAGCTTATGACTTTTATTCAAACGATAGAAAAAGCTCTCGATAAAAAAGCGGAGATGAATATGATGCCGATGCAGCCAGGCGATGTCCCTGCTACGTACGCAGATGTTGACAGCTTGAGGGAAGCTGTCGATTTCAAACCCGATACACCGATAGAAAAAGGTGTAGAAAAATTTGTTGATTGGTATAAATCGTATTATGGAACTATTCGATAAGTTTATAAAAGTAATCGCTGCATTTGAACGGGAAGGAGTGGAATATATTATAATCGATGGTTTTGCCGTTGTATTGCAAGGTTTTCCACGATTGACACAGGATATAGATATGTTTATACGACCAACAGA
This sequence comes from Ignavibacteriales bacterium, assembly GCA_003567775.1. Lineage (GTDB taxonomy): Bacteria > Bacteroidota > Ignavibacteria > T3Sed10-11 > T3Sed10-11 > T3Sed10-11. The sequence goes on from PWYR01000058.1 coordinate 7,077, forward strand.
AGAAAATATAACAAAAATTAGACAAGCGCTGCATACTGTTTTTAATGATAAATCAATATCCGAAGCCAACGAACAACAAGAAAAATTATGACAACAATCAATAAAGATGCAAAGATTTATGTCGCCGGTCACCGCGGCATGGTTGGCGCTGCGGTTGTGGATGAATTGCATGCACGCGGTTACTCGAACATTGTGACCCGGACAAGCGGAAAGCTCGATCTGCGTGAGCAGGATGCAGTTCACGCATTTGTCGGCAACGAACGACCGGATGCTGTAGTCATTGCTGCTGCATGTGTGGGAGGGATTCTTGCAAATGATACGTATCCGTACCAGTTTTTATACGATAATGTAATGATCGAAGCAAATCTTATCGACGCGGCGCACCGTAACGATGTCCCATCTTTGGTGTTTCTTGGAAGTTCATGCATCTACCCGAAATTTGCCCCGCAGCCGATGAAGGAAGAATATCTTCTTACCGGTGAGCTTGAGCCGACGAATCAATGGTACGCTATAGCAAAAATTACGGGCGTCAAATTAGTCGAAGCACTTCGCAAGCAATATCAACGGCAGTATGTATCGCTGATGCCGACGAATTTATACGGCCCGCGCGATAATTTTGACCTGCAAACGAGTCATGTTCTTCCGGCTATGATACGTAAATTCCACGAAGCGCTGCCCGACAAACCGGTAACGTTGTGGGGAACCGGTTCGCCGAGGCGGGAATTCCTCCATGTAACCGACGCCGCCCGGGCTGTGGTTTTTGCACTGGAAAATAAGTTCGACTATACGCTCTATAATGTCGGAACCGGTACGGATATTACGATAAAAGAGCTTGCGTTGCTCGTTCAGAGTGTTACCGGACACACAGGAGAAATTCAATGGGATTCTTCAAAACCGGACGGTACACCGAGAAAGTTGATGGATGTAAGCCGTTTGCACAAAGCAGGTTGGAAACATATAATTGAACTTGAGAAAGGCATACAACAAACCTATACGTGGTTCGTTAAGAATGCTGACTCGATAAAAGAAGTACGTATCGAAGCGTAAATTATGTGTTTACACTAATAGACGGATATGGATAAAGTAATAAAAAAATATTCTTTGAAGGATAATCAACAAGAGTCAGACGATAAACGCTATTGGCAAAGCCAATCTATTGAATTTAAATTGGAGATACTCGAATCTCTCCGTCAGGATGCGATTAAATTAGGTTTATATCCGGATTACCATGAAAGTCAGCAAAGACTTCGAAGAGTTCTTCGAATTAT
>PWYR01000144.1 GCA_003567775.1 Ignavibacteriales bacterium
CGTCACGCAGATGGTCTCCATCTTGCCCGCTCTCACGAACATCCGCTTGTTGCGCCGCAATTGAAGCATTTGTAACAACTGCCGCTCCGCACCATAATGCTGCCGCAGTCGTGGCAGGAGGGAGCGTCGGCTTGCGTTTCGAATATCTGATGCTCTTTTCTATCCTGTGCTTTCTTTTTTTCCGTGCTGTTTGCATCTAACGATACCTGCATACGCTGACCTTCGGGACTGTGAACGCTGCCGCCGTTTTCCTGCGCCGCCGTTTGCGGACGCTCGTCCTCCGGCAGGAATTTCAGCCCCAGCCACCGGAAGATGTAATCTGTAATAGATTTGGCTATCGGAATATCTTTGTGTGTTGTGAATCCCGACGGCTCGTAGCGCGCGTGGGAGAATTTATCTGCCAGTACTTTCAGCGGTACGCCGTATTGCAACGCAAGTGAGATTGCCGTTGCAAAGGAATCCATAAGACCCGAAATGGTCGATCCTTCTTTCGACATTGTAATGAAAATCTCACCCGGCGTGCCGTCTTCATACATGCCCACTGTTATGTATCCTTCATGACCGGCTATGCTGAACTTATGAGTTATAGATTGCCGTTCATCGGGCAGACGCCGACGCGATACTTTGCGTTCTTTCTTTTTCTCGTCAAGGGAGGTGCTTAGCGGCTGCGTACGTTTTGAACCGTCGCGGTAAATAGCGATCGCCTTTAAGCCGAGTTTCCACGCTTCTATGTATGCCTGTGCTATATCCTGGGAAGTAGCTTCGTTGGGCATGTTCACGGTTTTCGAAATTGCCCCGCTCATATACGGTTGTGTAGCCGCCATCATCCGGATATGCCCCATATAATGAATCGACCGTTTACCTTTTGTCGGTTTAAATGCGCAATCGAATACCGGCAGGTGTTCTTCTTTCAGAAACGGCGCGCCTTCGATCGTATCATTCGCATCGATATATTCAATTATTTTATTGCGCTGTTCTTCGTTATATCCGAGTTTGCGCAGTGCGAGCGGCACTGTCTGGTTCACGATCTTCATCAACCCGCCGCCGACAAGTTTTTTATATTTCACAAGCGCGATGTCGGGTTCGACGCCGGTCGTGTCGCAATCCATCATAAAACCGATTGTGCCGGTGGGGGCGAGTACGGTTGCCTGCGAATTGCGGTATCCGAATTGCTGACCAAAATTATACGCTTCTTGCCACACATTTACCGCTTCGTGTTTCAATTCGTTCGGCAACTCATCGTTATCAATTTTTTCGGCGTGCAGACCGTGTTTTTTGATAACCCGCAACATCGGATCCCGGTTTATGGCGTATCCGGAAAACGGACCTACCTGTTCCGCTATCAATGCAGATTGTCTGTATGCCTGACCCGCCATGATCGAAGTGATTGCCGCCGAATATGCCCGACCTTCATCGCTGTCATAGGGAAGACCGCGAGCCATTAACAGTGCTCCGAGATTTGCGTAGCCGAGTCCGAGCGGACGATATTCGTGTGAGTTTTTTTCGATTTTTTCGGTAGGATAGCTTGCGTTGCCCACGATAATTTCCATCGCCGTGATAACAATGTTCACTGCTTTTTTGAAACGTTCGATATCGAATTCTCCGTCCTGCCGGCGGAATTCCATAAGATTAAGCGAGCCGAGGTTGCAGGATGAGTTGTCGAGGAACATATATTCACTGCACGGATTCGATGCGTTTATCGGCGCGGTGTTCGGACACGTATGCCAGTTATTAACAGTAGTATGGAACTGCATCCCGGGATCGCCGCAAATCCAGGCGGACTCTACAATTTCATTCATAAGATTACGCGTGCGATACGTGTCGACCGGGTTGCCATCCCGAACCGTTTTAGTCGTCCAATCTTTATCTTCAAGAAGCGCACGCATAAAATCATCGGTTACGCGGACAGAGTGATTTGCATTCTGATACGCAATTGAGTCATACGCGCCGCCCGGAACGTTGAATCCCGGATCGTAGCCGGCTTCGATCAGCGCCCATGCTTTTTTCTCTTCATCGGCTTTGCAGTTTATAAAATCTCTTATGTCCGGATGATCGGCGTTAAGTATAACCATCTTTGCGGCGCGGCGCGTCTTTCCACCCGATTTGATAACACCGGCAAATGCATCATAGCCCTTCATAAACGAAACCGGACCCGACGCCGTACCGCCGCCGGACAGCTTTTCTTTCGAAGAACGAAGCGTCGAAAGGTTCGAGCCGGTCCCCGATCCCCATTTAAATAACCGACCTTCTGTGCGGGCAAGTTCGAGGATCGATTCCATCGTATCATCAACCGAGTTTATGAAGCAGGCAGAACATTGCGGCTTCTTTTCTATTCCGCAATTAAACCAGACGGGGCTGTTAAAAGAATAGTGCTGGTGCACCAACAAGTAGCACAACTCATGATAAAACGTTTCCGCATCTTCATCGCTATTAAAATAATTGCCTTGCTTACCCCATTCCGTAATGGTGCGAGCAACGCGATCGACAATCTGACGAACACTTGTTTCGCGTTCCGGCGTCCCGAGCTGACCATGAAAATATTTTGATACAACTACGTTTGTTGCGGTCATCGACCATGATTTCGGAACTTCAACATCCTTTTGTTCGAATATAATTTCACCGTGCTCGTTTGTAATCGAGGCGGTGCGATACTCCCATTCCATCTCCTCAAACGGATGTTTTCCTTTTTTAGTGAAGTACCGTTCAACGGTTAAGCCCACTCCTGTACCTTTGTGGTCCTTGTCGAGCCCGTCGATTGTGCTCTGATCGGTTTTATCCGATACGTTGCGGGTGGTATTTGTAGTGTGCCCCATAAAAAAGCCCTCCGGTTATGTTATCATTATGTAATTATGGTCGTCGGGATAAAATATTTCACGATTTTGGCTCATTTTCGAAAATTTCATCATTTTTACTTTTTGATAAAGATATTATACATAGGACTTTGAGTATATATAATTTTTATATTGGAGTCAATAGTTTTTGAAAAAATTTTTCCACATTTTATTAACTCGTATATAGGTATGAAAGTTCATTGAGGAAAAAAGTAATCAAATTACTGTAACTTATTTATACGCTTATAGTTAACTGAATACTCATTTTTTTTATGTTTCTACAGATATTGTCGAATTGAAAAAGTAATTGATCACAAAATGGAACATTTGCCTGTGACATCTCGTCACTATGAAGATAACCAAGAAGCCGAATCTGAAGTAAACGATTTTTCCGGAAAAATCTTGATTTCTCTTGATTTATAAAAAATCTCGTATTAAATTAAACAGGTTATAATATCCGTCTAAGAAAAAACTTTAAGTATTGACGAAGGAGTGTATTATGCAATGGAGGGCCGTTCTATCCCTTCTGCTCTGTCTTTTATTTATCATTCCTGTTTTAGCACAAACCGATAGACGATCGATTGAAGAAGAGCAGGATTATGCGTTTGCGGTAGGGTTGTTCAGGGATAGAATGTATCAAATGGCGCACGATGAATTCAGAAAATTTGTGCGGAATTATCCGAACAGTGCGAAGGTAATGAATGTGCGATATCTTTCTATAGAATCGTTGTTCTTTCTTGAAAATTACAGTGAAGCAGAGCGGCGGTATTCCCAATTTATTAGAGATTACCCCAATAGTCCGTACCTTGCAGATGCATATTTCCGGCTCGGTGAAATAGCGTACCGCGATGAACGATATCGCATAGCGATAAGCGCCTTCCGGACTGTGCTTGAGTCGGAACCATCCGAAGGATTAGCCGGTGAAGCTGCATACTGGATCGGCGAATCATATTTAAAAACCGAGGATTTCGATAATGCACTTCGTTTTTACCAGATGGCTTATGAACATTTTCCGCAAAGCCGTTTACAAGACTATGCTCTTTACTCGATGGGGTGGGTAAATGAACGACGGAACAGGCATGCACTTGCGATCGAATCATACCAAAGATTAGTCAGAGAATTTCCCGACAGTCCGTTATACTCCGCTGCATTTGTCCGGGTGGGAGAGAATTATTTTAATATACAAGATTATAACCAAGCGATTAATTGGTTGAAGGATTCACGCGATAAGATTACCGACGATCAGAAGCGTGCAGAAGCGGAGTACCTTATCGGCGAATCCAACTACAAACTCGGTAATTATGAAGAAGCCCGTTCGATCTACGAATCTTTTCTTACCAGCTATGGAAATCACTGGCTTGCCCGTGAAGTTCGTTATGCGCTTGGGTGGACGTTCGTTGAGCTGGATAATTACGAAAAAGCTGCTGAAGCATTCGAGCCGCTTATTCGCGGAGACGATGACATTGCCAAAGCAGCTTCACTGCGATACGGTTTAACATTGAAGTATTCGAACCGGCGCGACCGGGCGCGGGAGATTTTGCAACAGACCGCCGCCCGTTTCCCGGATTCGCCTTACGCTGCCGAAGCGATGTATGAATTGGGAATGATTTATTACGAGGATATAAATTACGAAGAAGCAAAGAACGCATTTGAAATAGTTTCAACACGGTATAGCGAAAGCAGTATTGTGCCGCAGGCAACGCGTATGCTCGGTGAATCATATATTGCATTGGGCGATTATCAATCCGCCCGAACTGCCTTTGCATCAATTGCTGTTATGTCCGGAATTCCGGATAAACTAAAAAGCGAAGCAATGTATCAGGAGGCGTGGACACTCTATAGAGAACAACAGTACCGACAATCGGTCGATAAGTTCGATCAATTCCTCAATGCATTCCCGAATCATACGAGAGCCGTGGATGCAAATTTCTGGTTGGGTGAGTCCCATTACCAACTCGAAAATTACCGTGAAGCAGTTACAAAGTATCAACAGGTAACCGCAGCCGGTGCTCAACATTCGCGTTACCGCGAGGGGTTATACGGTCTTGGTTGGGCGAATTTACGTGCTCAAAGATTTGACGAAGCTTCGGCGGCATTTGATGAGTTCGTTCGACGATATCCACGTTCTGAATATATTGTTGACGCGCGTTTGCGGCTCGCCGATAGCTATATGGCGCTCGGCAGATATGTAGAAGCCGTGACCAATTATCGCAATGTCGTTCAAAACTATCCTGATGCACAAGAGATCGATTATGCTCAATTTCAACTCGGACAGGCATTGTTCCGTTCAGGCAATCGCCAGGAAGCGCGTAATGAATTCCGCAAACTTGTTGAGAATAGACCCGATTCCGAGCTTGCCCCCGAAGCTCAATTTGCAATCGGCTGGACTTTTTTTCAGACACAAGACTATGATCGCGCGATAGATGAATTCAGAAGAACAATTGAGTTGTTTCCCGGTAAAGTTATCGTGCCGCGCGCTCATTACAGTATCGGCGATGCATATTATAATACAGGCCAATACGACGAAGCGATCAGAGCGTACCGCCGGGTGCTTGAACGTCACCCGCGCAGTCAACATGTTCCCGACGCCATAACGGGGATTCAGTATTCATACACGATGCAAAACAATATGCAGGGTGCTATAAACGTTATAGACGATTTTTTACGACAGAATCCCGACAGTGAAATGGCAGACCGGTTGATGTTCAAAAAGGGAGACTTGTATTTCAGTCAGCAAGAATTTCGTGAAGCAATTACCGAATGGCGGAATTTTATCAACCGCTATTCCAACAGCCAGCTCGTTCCGGATGCATACTACTGGATCGGGCGTGCGAATCTGATGCTTGCAAATAATAATGAGGCGTTGCAAGCATTTAATACCGTTACAAATGATTATGCAAATAGTTCCGTGGCTTCAAAAGCATTGTTCGAGATCGGCAGCGTTCATATGAATCGTCGCGCATATAACGAAGCAATAGCGGCATTCGATCGCCTCGAACGGAACTACGGTGACTCGGATCCGGCTATAGAAGGCGCTTATAAGAAAGGTAATGCGCTGAAAGAGATGAACAGAAACGAAGATGCACGGTCGCAATTTGAGAAAATTAAAAACGAGCATCCCGACTCACGATTTGCCTATCTCAGCACTATCGGTATAGCCCGCATCCTGCGTGAAGAGGGCGCCGTATCCGAAGCCATGCAAATGCTTCGTACCGTAGTATCGGCGAGTTCCGATGACGTCGGCGCCGAGGCGCAATATCTTATAGGAAGGTATGAGTTAAATCGCGGTAATTACCAGGATGCGATCACCCAGTTATTACGCGTGCGATATGTTTTTCCAGGTGCGACGGAATGGGTTGCCCGGTCTTACCTCGGATTGGGTGAAGCATACGAAGCGACGAATCAAACTGCGCGCGCGCGTGAAGCATATCAAACTCTTATACAGCAACACCGGGAAACTGAATTTGCACGTGAAGCGGAAACGAAATTGCGGAGGCTTGGAAGTTCATGAGAAAGTTTTTTTTAACACCCATATTGGTTGTATTGTTTACAATCTGTGATGTATTTGCGCAAGAACAGGAGCGCCCGGTACCCCCAACGCGTGAGACACAAATCCCGGCAACGAATAGAATCGATCGGGAGGAGCCGCAGCGGGAACGTCTTCCCGAATTTGAATTACCCGAGTACATCATCACCGGGCGGGCGATCTTTAGATTACCCTATGTCCAAAAACCAAAATTCAACGAGCAAAATATTTTCATTGCCGAAGTATCCGAAACGATGACCGGTGTAGACCGCGACATTGAAACTTCGCCCATTGATGTTCCGACGAAATCCTTCGGTGAATTTAGTGCCATTCCATCTATGCAGCATGGACAGGTACGAATCGGCTTCGGACTTTTCAATACTCCGGTAGTATCCGGCTGGGCGAATTTAAGAACAGATGACTGGGATGTATCCGGGCGTTTGTATTACATGAATACCGAAGGATACGAACCTTTTGCACGGGGGTACGATGTGGACGGTTTTTTCAAGTTTGGTTACCGTATACCTCAGGAAGCGCCTGCATTTTTCCGTGGTGGAAAACCTTATCTGTCGATAGGTTTTGAAGGTGTAAAGTATGGATTAATGAGGAAAACCGAGGAAGATGAACTGGAATTTATAGATAGAGTTTTTCGATCGAACTTTTCCGAAATCGGTTTCCGGTCAGGTGCGGATGCTCCGTTTGAGTTTGATTTTATACTCGGCTGGCGCGGGTCAACACTTGATGATGAGACAGACCCGATACCGCGTCCGAAGAACGACAACACGTTCTATACGCAGTTGAATACGCTCGGTTATATCCAATCATTACGTTTTCGAACGGATATCAGATATACTATTAACACACTTGACTTCGAAACGGATGCTCAGTTAACTAATCCGAGTCACCGCTTTTTCAAAGGAACTATAATGGTGTTTGCTCCAATCTTCAAAGATTTCTTAATGGTTGAATTTGGCGGTAATTATTATTCTATACGGGATTTATATTGGCAAAGAGTGAAGAACACCGATGTTGCGCATGGCGGCAGTATCGATACCGACTGGAATAAACAATCAATATCTTTAAAACCAATTATCGAATTACGAGTGATGCCATCGAAGTTGTTGACGGTATACGGACGGTTTGCTCCAGAAATAATTAATCATTCTGTTTATTCGTTTCAACAAATGAATCCGTATATCTTCTGGGTGGGGATTCCGTCTGATACAATGGCTATCGAATCATCAGACGAAAAAATCAACGCAATTGTCGGAACCGAGATCACTCCGCATAGGCAATTAAGCGTACATGCATTTGCACAATACAGGAAAATAGAATCATACCCATCATATCTTATTCATATACATGATCATTACAAGAAAGTGAACCTAACGTATTTAGGCGTGACAAAATTGTTCTCGGTGAATACTGATGTTCGCCTGGCCTTGTCTGATCGAGATATTCTGACTACCCAGGTTTCGCTTCGTTATTCTACAAATGATTACTTCGATACCTCGGTTCCGTATGTTCCCCCGATTGAGATAGCAGCGATATACATGCGAGAATTTCCTTTCGGGTTGAGAACATCTGTGGGATTTGAATATCTATCGCCCCGCCGGGCTTCTTACTGGAACAGCAATGACGATGAACTTGGAAAGATTATTAATCTCAATCTTGAAGTTCAATACCAATTTCACAATATTATGGGTGTATACGTAAAGCTCGATAATATTATAAATCAATCTTACGAGAGATATTTCACGTATCCGTCGCGGCCGTTTTATATTGAAGGCGGTATACAGATATCTTTTTAAAAACATTATTTAACAGGAGGGAATACTTATGCCCGATCTCAATTTAAAAGATGAAGAAGAATTTTCGAATGAGCATGAAAATTATGAAAAGAAACCACGAAAACCAAGGTTCCATAAAGGCGGCAGAGGAGGCGGCAATACCGATAAGATTTTAATAATAGCGACGATTGTGATATTACTCGTTCTCGGAGCGGTAATGTTGAATCAGTTTGGCGTTATTAATCTGTGGGGAACGGGTGATTCACAAGTAACGGTAGCATTGCCGCCGCTTGAGGAGGAAGTCGTAGAGCCGATTCCCGAACCCCGCGAACCTACATTAACTCCGACACCGGAAGTAAGAGAACCGGAAGCGGAAGATCCGCAACCCGAGGAACCACCGACAGCTCCGGCTCGTGAGCGCGAGGCTCCGCAAGAGGTGCGTCCGTCGGGTACAGGGCAATATTCCGTGCAGGTGTCGTCATGGCGAAGCCAACAAAATGCCGAGCAGCAAGCACAACGATTGAGAGATGCAGGGAAAGATGCTTTTGTATCATCGGGCACGGTAAACGGAACTACGTGGTATCGTGTTCGAATAGGGCGTTATCAAACAATAGAAGAAGCGGAAAGAGCAGCGGAAAATTTTCAACTTGTTCTTGAGGCAGGCTGGGTGGTTGTTCGAATTGACAATTAAAATTTACTAAAGCAGGGAAATACAGTAAGGAGCTATTATGGATTACCTTTCGATTGTTGCACGCGGTGGTTGGTTGATGCTGCCGATTTTTATTTGTTCTTTGATCGCGGTTTTTATTATTATTGAGCGCTTTCTTGTTTTGCGTCGTGCTCGTATGGATGTGGGGCAGTTTATGCTTAAAATAAAAAGCATTTTGCACCGCGGTGATGTCGAGGGCGTCAGAAGTTTTTGTTCTCAAAAAGAATCGCCTCTGGCGCATATACTGAAAAAGGGCATAACAAAATATGAAGAAGGTTGGGATAAAGTACGCGAAGCGATTGAGAATCAGGGAAAGATAGAAATATATAATCTTGAGAAGCGTCTCAATGTTCTCGCAACCGTCGCAGGCATTGCTCCGCTTATCGGTTTTCTCGGGACGGTAACCGGAATGATTCTTGCATTTATGCGAATCGAAAGTCTGGGCGGAAACGTCAATCCATCCGATCTTGCAGGAGGTATCTGGCAGGCATTGCTGACTACGGCATTCGGTCTCTCGGTCGGCATTATTGCATACGGATTTTATAACTATTTCGTTTCCCGCGTAGCCCGGTTTGTACACGAACTTGAGATGACCTCGACCGAGTTTCTTGAAATTATGAAAGGCGGAGGAGACCAGCGCCGGAGCGGAGATCAACAGCGCGCCCAACGACATTCATCGAAACCGGTGTATGAAGAGGATTATTTTAAAGAAAAAGAGGGGTCGTGATGAGGTTCAAGACAGAAAATAAATTACTTGCAATGTTCAGTTATGCATCGCTGACAGACATTGTATTTTTACTACTTATATTTTTCTTGCTCTCTTCATCGTTTGTCATTCAACCGGGGATTAAAGTTCAACTTCCGCATGCAGAGACAGGAGAGCCGCAAACCGAACGCCAGGTGATCATAACGGTAACCGAAACCGGTGATATTTTTTTCAATAACGAGCAGATCTCGATCGGCGATCTCGGGGCGCGATTACTTCCGGTAATGGAACGCGACCCGGATAATGTTGTTATTATACAGGCAGATCGAACGGTGAGTCTGCAAAATACAATCGAAGTTATCGACATCGCCAAAGCGGTCGGAGCGACCAGATTTAATATTGCAACCGAACCGTTAAGACGATAGGAGGTTTTCTGTGGAGAAAGAAAAATTAAACGGCTGGCTCGGAACGATAATTGTGCATGGCATTATTCTGATTTTATTTGCGATCATGCGCGTTTCATTAGATGCCGAATTGCCTGAATTTGTTGAAGTTTCGTGGGGCACAATGGCCCAACAACAGCCGGCGCCTGCTCAGCAGCCGCCTGAGGTTACGCGCGCCGAGCGGGAACCGGTGGTCGCTGAACGTCGTGAGACGCCGGCAGTTCAACGACCGGTTGATCTGCCCGAGCGCAGAGAATTACAACAGGACGATGATATTATTCGACTGCCGGAGCGCGACCGCGTAGACATTGCGCAACGGATTGCAGATGATAGTGAGCAGACTGAAGAGGAAATGCGCGACCGCCGCGAGCGGGATGCAGGGGCGATTCTCGGTGAACGTGAAAGATTTCAGTTTCCGGTTCCCGATGATATACGGGAAGAATCACCCGTTGCAACCGGAACATCGCCCGAAAGGCGGGATACGGACAGGGATATTTCTTATGCGCTTGAGTGGATTGGTGATGTTACAAGAAAGAAGGTTAGCGGTACTCTTCCCGAATACCCTCCGGGAGTGAATGTGGAAGCAGTAATACGATTACGGGCGACCGTATTTCCAGACGGTTCGATAAAATCGGTGCACCCGGTGCAACGCGGTAATCCACGGCTTGAAGATGCCGCGCAATCGGCGGTGCGTTATTGGCGGTTCGAACCGCTGAGCAGGACACAACCGCAGGTTGAACAGGATTGTTTTATCACATTTCATTTTACATTGCAGTAAATATTTACCCGCCTCTTACGGTCCGAACATTTTCTCTTCAACAAGCTGGCAGATGATATGTGCTGCAGTGATCTGACCTTCCTGAATTCGCTGTGTATCGTTTGATGGTATAATAATGGAATGATTACAAAGGGGGAGCATTTTGCCGCCGTTGGCGCCGAGCAGACCGAGAGTAATGAGTTTTCGATCATTCGCAAGCTGAACTGCATTTATAATATTGGGTGAATTACCGCTTGTGCTGATTGCGATCAGGATGTCGTTTTCGTTGCCGAGTGCTTCGACTGCCCGGGAAAAAACGTTTTCATAGCCGAGATCATTTGATCCGGCAGTGAGATAAGATGTATCGGTTGTCAGTGCAATAGCCGGAAGCGCCGGACGAGTTTTTTTCGGGCTGAGCCGTACAACAAATTCTGTTGCGATATGTTGTGCATCTGCGGCGCTGCCCCCGTTTCCGCAAAGCAACAGTTTGTTGCCCTTCGAAAAACACGAGATTAACAAATCAGCAGATTTTATTATGTCCTCGCTGCACGCATCGATCATCTTCTTCTTTACTTCTGCGCTTGCAATGAGATTTGTTTTAATTAAGTCGCGATCAGACAAAGACATGATTTTTACCCGATCATTGTTATTAGAAATACCAGGATTCCTGCATATATTCCTGCCGCTACATCATCGAGCATAATTCCCCATCCATTTGTAAGAGCTTCGAGCTGCCGGGCTGGAGGTGGTTTTATAATGTCGAATATTCTGAACAATAAAAAACCCGCTCCAAGATTGAACCATGTGATCGGTACGAACAGCATTGTTATCCACATCCCCACGGCTTCATCGATTACTACAACCTGGGGATCATCACCGTATGCCGCTTCAAACATATTTGAAACCCGGACGCCGGCAGCAAACCCTATGATGATCATTGCCACTAAAACAAAGACGTGAATTCCCGGAAAAATAATCAACGGAATGAGCGCAACTAACGATCCGGCGGTTCCCGGGGCAACCGGTGAATATCCGGAAAAAAAAACCGTTGCGACGCATCTGGTGATGAATGACGGCTCGTTAATATGGTTCGGTTGATTTACGGTTGTTGACATAGAGATCGGCGATCAATTTTCTGTTTTCAAAGACGTAGACAATGCCGGTCCATACTGTAAATATTGTAACTAGAAGCATCAGTGCGTAGACAACTATAGAATGGAGCATTATATCAAACGTTTCCGGCATAAGATTATAGATTTTCGGTGAGTTTTGTGCAACATATATTACAAGGAGATAATAAAGCACAACCATTTGAATTGTGGTTTTGATTTTCGCGCCTTTAGAGGGATAAAAAGCTTTTCCTTTAAACTCGCAGTAACCTCGCAATATGGTGATCGCAATATCGCGTATCACTATAAGTAAAACCATCCAGAGTTGAGCTAAACCGATAACCACAAAACCGATAAATGCGACGGATGTAAGTATTTTATCGGCAAGCGGATCAAGGAATCGTCCCCATTCGCTTTGATAACCGAATTTCCGGGCGATCATACCGTCATACCAATCGGTAAGTGCGGCAGCAAGAAATACCGCAAGGGCTATTTGCTTGGAACCGGACGAATCCTGAAAAAGAAAATACAGAAAAACAGGTGTAAGTATTATTCGTAATGTAGTTAATTGGTTCGGTATTGTCATAATCGAGTCTTGTTCACAGAAGCGCACGTGTACTGATTGGTTTTAAATCAATACAAGGTAGCATGAAAAAACAAGATGTGCAAGTACAATAAAATTATACACTATCTGTTTTAAAGAATCGGTCGCAAGAGTAACGACCAGCCCCACGGAGAAGAATATAAAATGAGATCAGTAAAAACAATGCCGCAAGTTCATACCGCATATCGCTGATTAAATGCCGGTAAACTGCTACGCTCATGTTAATGGATATGAATAAAGCTACATAACGCGTATATAAACCTGCTGCGAACGTCAGGCCGCCGATGAATTCTGTGAGTGTCGAAACCGCTGCGAAAAACAACGGGATCGGGAAACCGATGGAAGCAACTGAATTGGGGAATCCCCACTCTTCACCTTTGATAAGATGTCCCCACAAACCTGTCATTTTTCCCCACCCATGAAGAAATGCAAGGAATAACCCGCTTCCAACGCGGAGCAATAGCAGACCGAATTGTTCGAAAGCCGAGAATCGGGAGAGTAATGACATGATAATTTATGCCGCTTTCTGTACTTTACCTGATTTCAGGCAAGATGTGCAAACTTTTATTCTCTTAACGCTTCCGTCAACAAGGGCGCGAACACGCTGCAAGTTCGGTAACCAACGACGGCGTGTTTTATTGTTTGCATGGCTGATGTTATTACCGCTCACCGGACCTTTTCCACATATATCACAAACTCGTGCCATGATACTTCCTTGAATTATGTTATGATCTAATGATTTTAGAAACACTAAAGTTACAAAATTCTAATAAAATTAGCAATATAGGGACAGGAAAGCAGGTGAAAAACTGGAGAAAGAAATTAAAATGGATCTTGCCGACGGGACTTTGCTTATTACGGCTGAATTGACCGGGTTACGCACTATTGTGTCCATTAACAGAGATTTTAAAGTTTATCGTATAGGGAAAAATATTCAATTATGAAATATATTTGACCCGCCCCGTTGAATTAGTCGATAACTTAATGTATATTATTTTCAATAAATTTATTAACCCTTTAATCCAATCCTGCGAGATGGAAAGGGATCCTATGATCCGAAAAGATTCGAACGACACATCATTCCCGGGAATTTACTTCCGGCATCCCAAAGTATTTCTAATTCTATTTAAAATTTTTATTAAAAAAGGCAGCCACTATGACTATTAAATCCGTTATAATGGACGAAAAGGGTATAGAACGTTCAATCGTACGTCTTGCGCATGAGATAATCGAACGCAACAAAGGAGTTGTAAATCTTGTCATCGTCGGGGTGAAGACACGCGGTGAATTTCTTGCACGTCGAATCGCCGCTCAAATAAAAAAACTTGAGGAAGCAAATTTACCGTGCGGTTTTATCGATATTACTCTCTACCGAGATGATTTACAAACCCGCAGACTCGAACATCCCGAATTAAAAGGTACAGAAATACAGTTTGATATCACCGACAGACACGTGATTCTGGTGGATGATGTGCTTTATACCGGCCGTACAACACGCGCTGCACTTGATGAACTTGTTGACATCGGGCGTCCCGCATCGATACAGCTTGCTGTCTTAATCGATCGAGGGCATCGTGAACTACCGATCAAAGCGGACTATGTCGGGAGAAATGTTCCAACTTCGGTCGGCGAACAGGTAAAGGTATTATTAAAAGAGATTGATGATAAAGATGAGGTATTGTTGGTGGATGTTGGATAGATATTGGTAGATTGCAAATTCGTTAGAAGAATATTTATTATCGGAGGTAATTATGTATAAATCAATCGGTTTCATCATACTAACGTTCATATTTATTTTTTGTTTGAGTGCACAGGAAAAAGACTGGAAGATTGACGGCGAACAATGGGAGCAATGGCCAACGGATGTCATTGAATTTGAAACGGATGAAGGAACATGGATGAACCTCGATGTCAGCCCCGACGGACAGTGGGTAGTATTCGATTTGCTCGGTAATATATATCGCATACCGATAGAGGGGGGAGAAGCGGAGTTGCTTTCCGGTGGAGTAGCATTTGAGCAGCAACCGAGATACAGTCCGGACGGAACCAAGATCGCATTTACCAGTGACCGCAGCGGCGCCGATAACATCTGGATAATGGATGCCGACGGAGGTAATTCAAAACAAATTACAAAAGAAACCGAACGGTTGCCAAGTTCAGCATACTGGACGCCGGATGGAGAATATCTTGTGATGAAGAAACATTTTCGTTACATACGATCGCTTGGAGGCGGTGAAATATGGATGCATCATATTAAAGGGGGCGCCGGAGTACAGTTGGTCGAGCGCTTGACCTGGCAGGCAGATCAAAATGAACCGGCAGTTTCTCCTGATGGAAGATGGGTTTACTACTCATTTTTCACTGGCAATTTCGATTATAACCGGGATCCTCATTCAGGTATTTATCAAATTAACCGCTATGACCGGGAATCCGGTCGAATTGAGCCGGTGACACGTGATCAGGGTGGAGCAGTCCGACCGATGCCATCACCCGATGGAACAAAGCTTGCATTTGTTCGACGTGTCGGTATTAATACAGTTTTGTTTGTTCGTGATTTATCAACCGGCGCCGAACATGCAGTCTTCGACGGTCTTGATCCCGATCAACAGGAAACCTGGGCAATTCAGGGTGTGTATCCCGCATTTGCATGGAATCCCGATAGCCGTAATATCATCATCACCTTTGATGGAAAAATTAATAAGATAGAAATAGAATCGGGAGCAGTACAAAACATTCCGTTCAATGCACAGGTGGAACAGAAAATAGCCGAAGCCGTTCATTTTGAGTATCGTATTCCGGAAGATCAATTCACTTCAAGTATGATACGTTGGGCTTCATTAACTCCCGATGGCAGGACGCTTGTATTCCAGGCAGCCGGACATATTTATAAAATGTCGATGCCGGATGGGAACCCGGAGCGTATTACCACCCAGGATCAACACCTTGAGTATGCTCCGGCAGTTTCACCCGACGGAAGGTGGGTGGCATACACAACGTGGAATGATAACGACGGCGGCGGTCACCTGTATAAAGTGCGACTTGACGGACAGGGTAATCCCGTAAGATTAACTCAGATACACGATCAATATGCAAATACTTCATGGTCTCCCGATAGTGAGTGGATTGCATTTTTACAAGGAAGCGGAATTGTTCATCGAGGCAGCAACCTGAGCGGAGAGTTTTTCTTAAACATTCGATATGTCTCTGCAAACGGCGGTGAAGTAAAACACATTACCGAAGCTTCAAACAGAGGTCCAAACCGTAGAATGCCGCGTATTACTTGGAACACGGATGGATCGCGTATTTACTTTCACGAAAATCATGAAGGTAATACGGTGCTAACTTCGGTTCAACTAAACGGTACAGATAAACGACGGCATATTAAAAATGAATACGCAGAGGAGATCATTCTCTCACCAGACGGACAATGGGTTGCATTTAAAGAATTGCACAACGTATATGTAGCGCCGTTTCCGAAAGCGGGAGGCGAGCCACACGAAATTAAACGTGCAGGTTCGGGTGTTCCTGTGAAACAACTGACACAATACGGAGGCGATTGGTTATTGTGGACCCCGGATTCGCGATACGTAACTTTTACTCTCGGTAATGCATTCTACAAACAGGAAGTTGAAAAAGCGTATGCAGAAAAAGAAAATGGGGAAGCGGATTCAGAACGCACGCCCTTGATTGAATCAAATGTGTTGCATCAACCCGGGATTACCGATGTACAGCTTATATTGCCGCGTTCTCGACCCGATGGGACGGTAGCATTTACGAACGTCCGTATTATTACAATGAATGGTAATGAGGTAATTGATAACGGAACAATCGTTGTTGAGCGGGATAAAATTACACAAGTCGGTCCGGCAGATGAGGTGTCTATACCGCGCGGAGCACGCATATTTGATGCGGAGGGAAAGACTATAATCCCCGGGTTAGTAGATGTGCACGCACATGCCGGATATACTGCGCTTGACATTACTCCCGACAGATTGTGGGAATACGAAGCACAACTTGCGTACGGGGTGACAACAACACATGATCCTTCTGCAAGCACTCAAATGGTCTATGCTTTGTCGGAACAGGTGGAGGCAGGGAGAATGATCGGTCCGAGAATTTACTCGACCGGATATATTTTGTACGGTGCAGAGAATCCGAATAAAGCTGTCATTGAAAATCTTGATGATGCACGGGCGCACCTTCGTCGACATAAGGCACAGGGTGGTTTCTCGGTTAAGAGTTACAATTATCTTCGACGTGACATCCGGCAGTGGGTATTGCAAGCAGCGCGTGAAGAGGAAATGCTCGTTTATCCGGAAGGCGGTTCTATGATCCAGCAGAATCTTAACCAGATTGTGGATGGTCATACCGGGATAGAACATGCGTTGCCGATAGCGCCGATTTATAAAGATGTGATTACCTTATTCGGTCGATCGAATGTGGGATATACTCCTACACTTGTTGTAGGTTATGGCGGAGTCTGGGGAGAAAACTACTGGTATCAGGTACACGATGTGTTTAAAAACGAACGATTACGTCAGTTTGTACCCGGAGGATGGCTTGATGCACGCGCACGTCGCCGGATGCTTGTGCCGGATGACGAATTCCATCATTTCAGAATTGCAGAAGCTGCAAAACAGATTCTCGATGCGGGAGGGCAGGTGCAGCTTGGTGCGCATGGACAACTACAAGGACTTGCTGCACATTGGGAACTGTGGATGTTCGTTCAAGGTGGTATGTCCGAGATGGAAGCGCTGCGCGCAGCTACTCTGCACGGCGCGAGGTACATAGGTTATGAGCAGGATCTCGGTTCTATTGAAGTCGGGAAGCTTGCCGATTTTGTCGTACTGAACAATAATCCGCTCGATGATATAAAAAATAGTGAAGATATTTATCTGATCATAAAGAACGGGCAGGTGTGGGATGCGGATTTAAACGAATTTCACCCTGTTGAAAGTGAGCGAAAACCATACAGGTTTCAGCAATAAGGAAACGAATTCATGTCATTAACATCGCGTCATTTATTGGGACTTCACGGTGTTCCAAAAGAAGATATTGTAAAAATATTAGATTCGGCCGTGTCGTTCAAAGAAGTACTTGATCGTCCGATAAAAAAGGTGCCGACATTGCAAGGCAAAACGATCGTAAATTTGTTTTTCGAAAGCTCGACACGGACTCGCATATCATTCGAACTTGCTCAGCGGCGGTTATCTGCCGATATTGTGAATTTTGCGGCAAGTACCAGCTCATTGTCGAAAGGCGAGACATTTAAAGATACGGCGCGCAACATCGAAGCGATGAAGATCGATATGGTCGTCGTTCGTCATCAGAGCGCCGGCGCCCCGCATTTTTTAAGCCGTATAGTTGATGCGAATATCATTAATGCCGGAGACGGCAGGCATGAACATCCGACTCAGGCATTGCTTGATATATTTACACTTCGCGAAAAGTTCGAAACGCTTGAGGGATTACATATTTGTATAGTAGGCGATATTCTTCATAGCCGTGTTGCCCTCTCTAATATTTACGGTTTAAAAGCAATGGGAGTGAACGTCTCGGTGTGTGGTCCGGCTACGATGATACCTCGTGAAATCGAAAAACTGGGTGTGGATGTATATCATCATATCGATGATGTCATACCAAAAGTTGATGCACTTAATGTGTTGCGCATCCAGCTTGAACGACAGGAAGGCGGGCTTTTTCCGTCTTTACGCGAATATCATAATTATTTCGGAGTAACACGGGACCGGCTTGATAGAGCCGATAAGCCGATTACGATACTTCATCCGGGCCCGATAAACCGTGATGTCGAGCTTTCGGCAGATGTTGCAGACAGCGAACACTCGGTAATTCTTCAACAGGTGTTGAACGGTGTAGCAGTACGTATGGCAGTACTTTATCTTTTGTCTCAATCAAAACCATAAACAGAAAAACGGAAACTATAAACAATGAAGCCAACAATTTTAAAGAATACGCACATCATAGATCCATTACAAAATCTTGATAAGAAGGCAGATATTCTGATAGAGAACGGCAAAATTACGAAAATCGCAACGCAGATTCAGCAAACAAAGGATAAAACCGTGGTTGATCTGAAGGGCGCCGTCGTTGCACCCGGATTTATCGATATGCACGTACATTTACGTGAGCCGGGATATGAACACAAAGCAACTATTGCAACCGAACTTGCTTCAGCCGTCGCAGGTGGTTTTGTCGGCGTTGCATGTATGCCAAATACAAATCCCGCAATAGATGATGGTTCTATTGTCTGTTACATAAAGGATCAAAGCGAAAAGACACTGAATGGTTTAATCGATGTATATCCGATAGCTGCGGTTACGGTAAACCGTGATGGAAAACAGATTACGGAGATGGCTGAGCTTTCGGAAGCCGGGGTTGTTGGGTTTTCGGATGACGGTAATCCGGTAGGAAATGCACATATTATGCGCATTGCTCTCGAATATTCGAAGATGTTCAACAAACCGATTATTCAACACGCAGAAGAAAAATCGCTTACTCATGACGGTGTGATGAACGAAGGATTTGTCTCCACAACATTGGGATTACCGGGTATCCCGACCATTGCCGAAGCGCTGATGATTCAACGTGATATTATGTTAACCGTTTATTGCGGGGGTAAATATCACGTTGCACATCTCAGCACAAAGCTCGGTCTCGAATTAATTCGCGAAGCAAAACGAAACGGCTTGCCTGTTACGTGTGAAGTCACACCGCATCATTTTACATTGACTGAAGAGGAGGTGCGATCCTTTGATACGAATACCAAAATGCACCCGCCGCTTCGGACTCAGGAGGATGTTGATGCTATGAAGGAAGGATTAAGCGATGGTGCTATCGATGTTATTGCTACCGATCATGCACCTCATTCGTATGACGAAAAACAAGTCGAATATCTTTACGCGCCATTTGGTATCGTCGGGCTTGAAACTGCGATTGGCCTTTCAGTTTCTGAATTGGTTAAACCGGGAGTACTCACACTTGCACAGATGATTGAAAAATTCACCGTAAATCCACGACGCATTTTGAATTTGCCCCAGGCGACTATTAAAGCAGGTGAAAATGCCTGTTTAACAATTTTCAATCCCGAAGAAGAGTGGACAGTCGATATTCAGAGATTAAAATCAAAATCAAAGAATTCACCTTTTCACGGTCGGAAACTTTTCGGGAAGCCGGTCGGAGTAATTAATAACGGTAGAATTATGATCGGGTAGTGGGTAACATCTGTCCTTTATTCTCTTTAGTTTTCCTTTTGTAACATATCTTAAGATCCACCCGTATTATAATTTGAAAGAACAAGTGGACAATTCTATTTTTTATATGAAGTGTCTATTTTTCTATACAGTAGCGTTAGAATGAATAATTTTCATTAAATCATTATGTTATTGATTATATTAAATTTATGAGGCCCAGGATATTTGGCACAGTAATTGTTTTAATATTAAGTAGAAACATCAAAAAAGAGGAAAATAAAATGAAAGCACTCGGTCTGTATTCGATGCTCTTTTTTGTGGGGTCGGTCGTAATAGGTGTTGGGGTTTCAGGTTGTCAGATCAATGTTGCTCCCGACGACAGGATTGTAATTGATCCTCCTCGAAATGTTGTTGCGGTGCCGGGAGATAATTTGGTTGAGATTTTCTGGGATCATCATAGGAGCAGAAAGATTGTCGGATACAGGGTGTACCGGAGCAGGAGTTATGACGGAAGGTTTACTTATCTTGGAACTACAGGACAAGATTATTTTGTGGATCATACGGCGAGAAATGGAGACCTGTATTATTATGCCGTATCGGGATATGATGCAAGAGGAAATGAAACGGATCTCTCGACAGAATCGGCTTTTACGATTCCGCGGCCCGAAGGTTACGATGTTTTGATGAGAGATTTCCGGGTGCAACCGAATCGAGCGGGATTTGAATTTGCAACGGCGACGCTCGGACCATATGATGATCAGTATACCGATATTTTCTACGATTTTGATAACGGCTATCATTATATGAATGTGTGGGATGATACAGATGTTCAAGATATGGGATATACGTATTCGATAAAGGATATACGGTATGCTCCTTCATCAGGTTGGTCGCCGACAAAAGATGTTATACTGAATGTAGGACATACATATGTTGTTTGGACATACGATAACCACTTTGCAAAATTTAGAGTAATTGAGCTTGGTCCCGGTTATGTTGTGTTTGATTGGGCATATCAAACTTTAGAAGGCGAACCGATGTTAAAGCGTGACATTCCTGCAAAAGGTGAACGGAAATTGCAGAGTAAGAAATACAACATTGGGTATGATTAGAAACTTTTTTGAATGATGGTGGGTTACAGATAATAAAGGGGCAGACCGGTGACAATGAGGGGGTGGGGTGATGTGAGGAAAGAAGAAGCCACGTGAAATAACTCCTTCTGTGAGATGTTGAGATTGATGTCGCCGGTCTGATAATTTAAAATCAAATGGTAGCGTTGGGAGTGAGGTCGGAAGAAGGGATGATGTAGAGGTTGAACCATTTGATATGTGTGAAACGGGGTATCGATGGCGCGTGATGGGCCGGGAACGTGTTATCTCGATACCCCATTCACACGTTTATAATGCAATAAGGCAGATAGTTTATGAAAAATATATGGTTAATTCCCGGTGTTTTACTATTATGTGTCGCGACTTGTTTTTCACAGGACTATAGTGCATTCCCTGAAGAGACACCGCGTCGTTGGGGCGGCGCCGGTATAGTCATTCCCGATGTTGGAATTTCGCTCCACGTATACCCCCGTGCAATTCCGATTATGATTCGCCCTCAGATTGATTTCGGAATTTTTCAAAACCACGGACATCCGATAACAGGCGGTAAAGTTACTATTGCTTACGTTACTCCATTCACTACGTTAGGGATAGGTCGTGCATATATAGGGGGTATCATCGGTTACAACGTAGACAGGATAAGTGATAGACTCGAAATAAACGAACACAGGGTTCTTGAAGAAGATAAAACTTTTCTTTTGGGAGGCATTCTTGGAGAAAAAGTAGAATTGTTTGAAAATTTTTATTTAACCGGCGAGATACGGTTTCTAAATAAAGAAATAGAAACGACGGCACTGGATCCGAGGGATGCGTTTGACAAGCTATCTGTGGATAGATTCAGAACGACGTGGATGATCGGATTGCAATATTATTTTTGGTAAAAATTTTTAGGTGGTTGATTTTAAAAGAGATAGAGAGTATTTTAATTTATTATGAGATTTATATTGGTTGTAGTGGCAGGGTTATTTTTAGTGCAAGATGTGCTGATCTCACAAACCCGTACCCGGACTGATCGGTACAGACAGAATAATTCGTCAACGGTTATTCCGTCGGATATTAATTATCCCGGCTCGCAATTGAAAATAGTACTGGCGCAAGTTACCGGCGGAGAAGAGGTATTCCGGTCAGTTCAACGCGGCATTGTCGATGGTGATTTCGAAGAAATAACACGTCATTTTGGTAAGCATATATACCTGAACTTACGAAGCATCGAAAGCGGATATTACAGTGCAAATCAGGCACAGTTTGTTGTCCAGAACTTTTTTAATACAAATAAAATTCTCTCTTTTTCTTTTACTACATACGGTGAATCGGGGGGGGCGCCGTACGCAACCGGTCGCGGCAGCATTAATGTTAAAGGAAACAGAGAATACATTCAGATATATGTATCATTGATGAAGCAAAAAGACAGATGGGTTATTTCTCAATTTAATATTTACTAATAACGAATAATTACGTTTCCTTTTTACTGTTATGAATCTTTCCCGATTAGGTATATCGGTATCAAGCTGGGTTCGAAAAAGGCGATATTATTATATCGTCTTTTTTATTATTATGACTCTTCTGGTTTTGGAAGGTGCACGTGTCTTTATTTTATCGGGTGTTGAAAATGATTGGGAGACTATCCGCGATGACCGGGCAGCAAAGGAAGCTCTGGTCATACAATCTGCTTTTGACAAAATACAAGGGCGGGTTCATGGAATTGCCAAACGCGCAGCCGATCTTATTTACGATACAGAGTGCGAGCTATCTCCGATTGTTTGTTTTTCTATTTTGGGGACAATTAATATTAATGAATTACAGGGTATAGAAATATACGGCAGCCGGGGTGAATTGATCGCATGGTGGGGTCGGGCGCCCGCAGAGGGTATGCAAACATCAGGTGTGAATGACTCATACTCCATTGTTACACAGGGTGCTGTTTTTACCACAATATCCGTAGTTCAACCTGTGCGTAATGAGGACGGTGATATGCATACGGTTGTAATAGCGTATGAAGCATTCGATGTGCAATACTCGCTCAGTCCTCGATTCATAAGGATGCAGGGGCTTCAACGAGATCTGCGGGAAGCCCTCGGGAAACCGGTGCATTTACAATTCGATCGGGAACATTACGAGACTGACGGGTTGCAACTACCGTTATACGGTGTAGACGAGTCGTTATTAGGGTTTGCAATTTTTTCTCCCCCCACTCTTGAAGGGTATATAGCCGGGGTGGAAGACACGATACACATTGTGCGTAGTTTTTTAGTCCTTGTATTATCCATTTTTCTAATAACAGGTATCATTCGCTGGCTGCGCATTAAACACTTCCCATTCTTTGCTTTGCTGTTTTCTATTGGTTTTCTATGGGGAATACGATATTTGTGGATGTTATTCGATATTCCCGGCGCTATTATTGGTGGTCCGCCTTTTGATCCGGCATATTACGCTTCTCCACACGGCGGAGGTATAGTAGCATCACCGGGTGATTTGTTCATCACAGCTCTGTTCCTGATATTTACCGGTCTTCTCCTTTTTCATTCGATAGTTATTAATAATAGTCTCGGTATCCCGAAAAAATTAGCCGGTATACAGAGAATATGGACGGTCATAATATCGTTAATTGTAATGCTGCTGTATATGGGGTTGGTGCGTGCGTATGCCGCATCGGTGCGCAGTCTCATATTCGATTCGTCGGTACGGTTTACGGATCCGGGCTCATTGTTGCCTTCCCCTATGCTTGCTCTAATGCAATTTAACCTATTGATGCTCACTGCGGCGTTTGTATTGTTGGGAACCGTTTTAGGTTATGTTGCACTGAGATTTATACAAGCCGGTTCTTACCGGTCGTTATTACAATCGAGCAGTATTTTATTATTGATCATATTGACCGCAGCATTCTGTTATTATTTTCCGCAAAATAACCCGCTTGTCCCAATCTGGTATTATATCGGCGTCCCGGTTGTTCTTGTTACAATTACATTGCTCGTTCAGAGGGGCTTCTTGCAATCGTTTAGATTATATAAAATACGCTCTCTATTGTTTCTCACCGGTGTATCAGTGATCTTTGCCGCGCCTGTGGTAGACCGTAAAATTCACGAATTCGACAGAGAACAAATACAATTTATAGCAAATAATATAATCCGGCCAACAGATGCGTGGAAAGAATTTATACTTCATCAATCTTTACGAGAGTTCAGTACGGATGCGGAATTGATTAAACAATTGGAGGAAGACGATCACGAAGCGATACGGCAGAAAGCTTTTCATTTATGGGCAGGCAGTATGCTTGGGAGGGAAGGATATAATACCACTATTTTAATTTTCGATAGAGATCGTAATCCGATTACTCGCTTCGGCATTGGATTTCAACCTCCTGATGACATAGCGATAAGGCAAATTATCGATTATGGAACGTATGAAGAAACGATGATCCGCGATGTTGAAACTATTTACGGTAATGCAACATTGTATGCCGCCCAGTCACCGGTTTTCAATAACGATGGTGATTTAATCGGAACGCTTATAGTGAACGTTATGACCGGTCCGGGGACATTGTTTCGGGGTCATGGTCCGGATATACTCCGTGCACAAATATCCCCCGATATTGCTGCTCGATACGGTCAACTTATAATTTCTGAATTTAGAAATGATCAATTGGTGTCAACATCGGCGCTAAATATCCCGTCGACGCATACAATTCCCGAACCGGTGCTTGAAGCCCTCAGGGAAAGAGAGGAAGAATTTATATGGCATCGGGAACGGATTGATGATCAATTGTTCGAAACTGCATATTTCCATGATACCGGTGATGAATCGGATGCCTCTCTTGCGATTAGCGTACCGTACCTCGATTTCCGATGGCATATATTTTATGCTCTTAAATTAGTATTGTTTGCTCTCGCAGTGAGCGGTGTATTGTTGCTGGGGGCCGGTGTTATTTTTTATGCACAAGGAAAGAGGTATCAGCCGACATTTAGAGAAAAGATACTCATCGGACTGCTTTCACTCTCCCTTGTTCCAATCGTTATTGTTGCATATCTCAACAGGGATTTTACCATAGATCGGATGACCGAAAACATATCACAACAGTTATTTGAAGAGGCGAAGCGAGTCTCACTTCAGATTCAACGATACGACCAAACCGGCGAAATTTCAGATACTCTTGCAGTATCGCAGTTAATAGTCGAGAGAATCGCGGGTGAATTGGGAATCGACTTTATTGTTTATATAGATGGCTCTATGAACGTGACGAGCCGTATGGAAATGTTCGAAGCCGAACTTATGGATAAGAGATTAAGCGGCTTTGCATATTCGAGCGTAGTATTGCAAGGGAAAAATTTTGTAACACGGGAAGAGGCGATCGGGCAATCTTCGTACTTAGTCGGTTATATGCCTCTTATAAACGAGGAGAACAATATAACCGCTGTCATTGCAGTCCCCGCGATATACCGGCAAACGGAAATTGACGAAGAGTTAGCACGTCGGGATGCATTTTTATTTGGAATTTACGCACTTGTAATGCTCGGTGTAATCATTACCGGGCTCGTTGTTGCAAATAAGGTATCAAAACCGATCGAAGATTTGACCGATGCCACACACAAGGTAGCGGGTGGAGAGCTTGACATTCATCTACCGAGTAAAGGCGACTCGGAAATGAGCAATCTAATGCGTTCATTTAACGTTATGACCAAACGTTTAAAGAAGAGCAGGGAAGAACTCGCACGCGTTGAAAGAGAATTGGCATGGCGTGAGATGGCGCGGCAGGTTGCGCACGAAATAAAAAACCCGTTAACTCCGATGAAGCTTTCAATTCAACAGTTACGCCAGGCACGGAAAGACCACTGGCAGGATTTTGACAAATCGTTCGATATCATTACCCAAATGTTGCTTGAACAAATTGAATCACTCGATAGGATTGCATCAGAATTTTCACGGTTTGCGCGTATGCCGGAGGCGCATTATCAACCGGTTAACATTAATGAAATATTACAACGCACATTGACAATTTTCCCCGATAAAAACGGAATTGATTTTCAGACAAAATTTGACGATACTATTCCACCGATCATTGCCGATCCGGAAGAATTACAGCGGGCGTTTGTAAATATCATACGGAACAGCATTCAAGCGATGCCCGAGGGGGGGACACTTGAAGTCGTCACCGAACTAAGCAACAGATCTATTCGGATCACCATTTCTGATGACGGAACGGGAATTTCACCTGAAGCTCGCGCCCATTTATTTGAACCGAATTTTTCTACTAAAACTGACGGAATGGGACTTGGACTTGCTATTGTAAAAAAATCTATAGAAGAACTAAACGGAACCATAAAAATAGTGAGTGAAGGACAAGTCGGCACAACCGTCTTAATTACATTACCAATTAGAACAAAACGGGATAGTCATTTCCGAAAGGAGTCACCATGAGCAAGAAAGAACGGGAAATTCGAGAAAAACGATATTCGATGGAATCCAATCTTATTTACGGAAGATCATATACGCCGAAATGGGATTTCAAACATCATCTTATTACACCGATATCATCATCTGCAACCTTCCGACTCGATAATGTTCAGCGAGGTGCACAGGGATTTTTGGAATTCGCCCAATCGAACCAGATTGTCGACCTGGATTCCAAAGAACCAATTTATATTTATGACCGACTTGGTGAGCCGAACAAGGATATGCTCGAAGAGAACCTTTCATTTGCCGAGCGCGGCGATACCGCCGTTACGTTCGCAACGGGAATGGGAGCAATATCGGCTATCTTTGGGATTTTAACGTTGACAGGTGACGAGATTGTTGCACATTCTATTTTATACGGATGTACTTATTCGCTGCTTAAGAATTGGTATCCGCGATACAATATCAAAGTTAACTTTGTGAATATGATCGATCCCGGAGAAGTTAGAAAAGCAATCTCACCGCACACGAAGGTTGTTTATTTTGAAACGCCGATTAACCCGACACTGGAATTGATTGATATAGAGAAAATTGTCAATATTGTAAAGGAAGCAAATAGGGATAGGGATGAAGATCAAAAGATTCGTGTTGTAATCGATAACACGTTTGCCACACCGTTCTGTCAGCGGCCGTTGGAAATTGGTGCGGATTTTGTCGTTCACTCGCTTACTAAAAATATCGGCGGATATGGTACAGATATGGGGGGCGCCGTAGTCGGACCCGCGTGGAGTCGTGACTGGTTATTATTATATCGAAAAGATTTTGGAGCGGCTCTTGGACCAAAGAGCGCGTGGAACATTTTAGTGTACGGGCTTCCGACACTTCCATTGAGAATGCGAAGGCAACAAGAGACTGCTAAAGTGATTGCAGAATTTCTTTGCAATCACGAAGATGTAAACTATGTTAATTATCCGGGAGCTAAATGCTTTACTCAAACGGAGATAGCAGAAAATCAGATGATGGATTATGATGGCAATCCGGCGCCCGGTTCGATGATCTATTTTGGCATTAAGGGAAATAATCCCGAAGAACGGCGCCAACGTGGTGAGGAATTTATTGATTACCTTGCGGAACATGCTTATACGATTACTCTCGCGGTCAGTCTCGGCAATATCCGCACGTTGATCGAACACCCCGGGTCGATGACCCATTCGGCTATACCGGCAGAAGAACAGGTAAAACAGGGTATGGATCCCGGTGGGATACGGCTTTCGGTGGGACTGGAAAAACCCGTGGATATCATAACAGATTTAAAGTCAGCATTCGAGACAATCAAAGTTGCGGTATAATGGAACTACTGCGCTCCAAACTATTCTCGCAATTTCCACAGATCGTTTTCGGTATGAGCACCAAAAACGGAGGAGTGAGCGATCCCCCGTATGGTCTCAATTTGTCTATCGGCGTAGGCGACGATCCTGATAACGTCCGCGAGAACCGCAAACGGTTTTTTAATGCTCTTAATATTGACGGTACACGCCTGGCATTTCCACTTCAGGTTCATTCTTCTCAAGTTCAAGATGCTCACACACCGGGACGATACATTAACACCGATGGATTAACAACCGATAAAAAAGAAATATATCTTATTGTTTCCGTTGCCGATTGTCTCCCTGTCTTTTTATTTGATCCCATTCATAATGCAATTGCGGGTGTTCATGCCGGATGGAAAGGAACCGATCAAAAGATCACGATGAAAATGATACAGTTAATGAATGAGCGATGGCAAACGGACCCTTCGGAAATAATTGCATTTCTCGGACCTGCAGCGGGAGTATGTTGTTATGAAGTAGGAGAAGGAGTTGCCGAACTGTTTTCATCGGAGTTCAAAGCACCACAATCGAACGGTAAATATCATCTCGATATTCCGGCGGTGAACAAAGAACAACTTATCTCGGCGGGAGTGAAAATAGAAAACATAGAGCATGAGAACTTCTGTACAATTTGTTCAAACGATCGTTTTCATTCATACCGCCGCGACGGCAATGAAAGCGGAAGAATGATGGGAGTTATCGGTTTAAGAGGATAAATCAGAAAAAATATATAAAAAGACTTGACATCAACACGAAATATGTATATATTTGTCATATACAAAAAGAGGTTATGGAAAAGATAGAAGGTTTTGACTGGGACTCCGGCAATAGGAATAAAAATTCGAAAAAGCACAAAGTCTCGGACACTGAAGCTGAAGAAGTTTTTTTAAATTATCCGAGATACGTATATCCCGGGAGGGAAGAATTATCGTGGGGTGAAAAAAGATTCTATCTTTTTGGAGAGACAAATACAGGCAGGCAATTATTTATAGTATTTACCGTCAGGAAAGATTTAATTCGGGTAATTTCAGCGAGAGATATATCAAAGAAAGAAAGGAGACGCTATGAAGAGAGAATTAAAAAAGATCCCAAAGTTCAGAAACGAGGATAAGGAGCGGGCATTCTGGAGCAAGCACGACGCGACCGAGTACATCGACTGGGATCAGGCGGAGCAGATGGATTTTCCCGATCTTAAGCCATCGGTAAAATCCATCTCAATACGTCTTCCCCAATCGTTATTAAACGATCTAAAGACATTAGCAAACAAGAAAGATGTACCCTATCAATCACTGATGAAGATGTACCTTGCTTCAAAAGTAAGCGAAGAAATGACGCCATACAAAAAATAGTATGCAACACGCTGAAGTAATCCTTATTCTTGATTTTGGCTCTCAGTACACACAGCTCATTGCACGACGTGTTCGGGAGTGCGGTGTATATTCGGAGATACATCCGTACAATATTCCGTTTGAGAAGATCGAAGCAATGAATCCCGCTGCGGTCATTTTATCAGGCGGTCCGTCAAGTGTGTATGAACCAGGTACGCCGTTACCGGATGATCGGATATTTTCGATGAATAAACCAATCCTCGGTATTTGCTATGGGTTGCAGGTGATTGCCTATAAGCTGGGTGGTGAAGTGGATCGTTCGGCAAAGCGTGAATATGGACGTGC
>PWYR01000127.1 GCA_003567775.1 Ignavibacteriales bacterium
ATAAAAGATACCGAGAAAGGATTATGGAATGATGGTATGTCGCCCTCCTTTTCAGAGGCAAGAACCTGATTTGTCTGAAAAGTTATTGCCAGCACACAGATTATCATGTAAGTTGTCGCGGCATTCGTGGCCGACATTATATACCTGTACCTTTCAGTTCCAGGAAGATGGTTCATTTTATCACCCATGACAACTTATTTTTTAATTTCTAGTTTGTATTTACTGGTTAGTCCATCGAGCATCATTGTGGCAATGGTAGAGGCCATGCAATAATCTCTTATGCCCAGTGCTTCTCCCGAGATAGAATCATAATGTTCGCTCAGGCCGTTCTTAATAGCATTTTCAACGTTTGCATCAGCAATTTTTGCGGCCAGTTCGGTATGACCATAAGCTGCCAGTCCGCTTGCAATCTGATAATTGGTTGGAGGCCACGTATCTCCCCTCCAGAAGCGACGAGGATTCCATCTTGGATCCTTGCGATCAACAGTGGGGACGGGCAGTGGGGTCTGCCATGAATCTGTTGCTAGCACCTCAGCCATCCTTTTGGCCATGGCTTCAGTAGGAACACCTGCAGTGAGCGGCACCCAACTGCTGATTGTTGCAACCGGAATCTTCTCCATGGTATCTTTTTTCACCGATAAAAAAGTCCCTGCCTCTTCATCCCACATATGATCTCTCATTGCCTTTACAGCTTTGTCGATAAATGGTTTTCTTCTGGCTGCCATCGCTGTATCTCCAACCTCTTCTGCCAATCTTGCCAGGCTTTTTTCTCCCATGATGAGGTAGGATGTATTTCCCGTTACCCACATGTTGCCATACCATTTCCCTTCATGTTCTCCTCTCCTTGTGGGATGCTTGTGCAGTTGTAAATCATCCATATTGCATTCATAGTCGAAAGTTTCCCACCGGGCATGTTGTATATCACCACTATATGAAGCAACGGTTACCAGACCAATGTTTGTGACATCCCTTTCGCGCCAGTACCAGTTATGCCATTTTTCCAGTCTGGGCAGGCATTGTTCAAGCAGTTTCTTGTCTCCATTTCGCCTGTACACCCTTTCGAGTCCCCAGGCCAGAATGGGTATCTGGGAAAAAAGGCGAACATCCTGTGGAAATGTTTTAATGGTAACGGTTATCATATCATGAGCATACTCAGGCACTATATCATTCCAGCGATCCTGAAAATCCCAGTAATTCTGAAATATGTCCCTTATAAGCTGTTCCTTCCCGGGCAATATACTAAGCAGGTCCACCACAAACATGGTGTCCCAGATCCACTGTCCCATATAATGGGGGCCTCCCGGTTGTACCCAGTTATTTTTCAATGGAGGAAAAGGAGCTCTTATTTTTCCCAGGACGGCTTTGTGCATGACTCGCTCAGCGATCATTAAGGCATCTTCCCGGTTTGCGTGAAACATTGATTTTATATCAAGCCCTCTTATATAATCATCGTCAAAAATGAAATCACTTAACATTGTAGGCATTGCCATTACTCCCATCGCGAAGGTTCCTGATGTTTGAAGAAATTTTCTTCTTGAATTTTTATTTTTCATTTCGATAAAATTTTAAAGTTTTATTATTTATTATTCTGGTTAATATTTTCCTTGTTTTAATTAATCCCAGTTTGATGCCGGCATGGATAAAAATGTAACTCATTTAAGTTCAGTTTAGTATAACTCTGCTAATGCTTTTTTTCCCATTCCCGGATCATTTCGCCCACTTGCCTGAGGGTTTCCACATCGATATCTCTGATCCTGCCCTCATAGTTGGGTCCGACATTTAAGGAGAAGATATTTCCATATTCCATAGCGCCCACGTAGTCCTGGAAGATCTTCTCGGCCGGGTGCACCAAATAATCCCATTTTGGCAGGGAATAGAACCACATGGCTCCGCCCTCTCTTCTTGATCCATCTTCCAGTCTTTGGGGCAGGAGGGGATAGGTAAATTCAGCCACCAGATAACCATCATAACTGGCTTCGGCTTCTTTATTATACCTTGTAGCATTCACGTCACCTATTTTCCCGGGGGTGCCCATTTCCCTCAGGGCCAATCTTCCTGAGGGTTCTCCGTGGTTGTATCCCACAAAACAATTTGGTTGAAATTTGTGCACCCACTCGGTAGTTTCCCTATGACTCAATCCCCCCTTGCCTATAGCATGATCCATCCATAAAAACTCAATAGGACCATATTGAGTGAGAAGCTCTTCTAATTGTGCCTTTTTCATTTCAGGATTTTCACCAACAGTACCCTCCCAGTGACCTTTGCCATCGAGGGCACCTTCCCAGTTCCAGTCCCCTTCCGAGAAATAGAGGGCCAGTTTAAGTCCATATTTATCAACTGATTCTCGCAGTTTAGCAAGTACATCTACTCCCAGGGGGCTGTTTGTCACCTTTTTGTCGGTTGTCTCGGTGTCCCATAAACAAAAGCCATCATGATGTTTTGCAAGAAACAGTATGTAGTTCATTCCTGCTTCTTTGGCTGTTCTGACCCATTGGTCGGTATCTACTCCGGTAGCCCTGAAATAGGAAGCATCTTTATCAAGGGTTGGTGTCCATTCCCGACCTGAGAAGGTGCTGAATGACCAGCAGATAAACATCCCAAATTTAAGTTCTTTAATTTGTTGGGCCCTTTCATGATCGTCAATTTTCCGGGTTTCAATTTTGGGCGGTCTGTTACAGGCCAGTAATGTGGACAATAGGATAAGGATGGCAGCGATTGTTTTCATTTGTTTAATAATCTAGTCGAACAGTCGAACAGTCGAAAATTTATAAATAGTTAAAAAATTTAGTTACAGTCATTAATGTAAAGTTTATTGTATTATGTTTTAATGTTTTTATTGGACATTGGTTATCCTGCCGGCTGCAATTTGTTCCTCAAGCAGGTCTTTTAGTTTCTCAACAACTTCCGGATGTTCTTGCGACATATCGAGGTTTTCTTCCATATCTGCATCCAGGTTATAAAGTTCTTCTCCAATCAGTTTCCACGGTCCTTTTCTAATGGAAAGATTTCCATGGTAGTCTCGGTTAATGATGGTTTCTCTTATTTCATGCTGTTCTCCGAAGAATGCCGGCAGTATGTTAAAGCTATCCTCTCCCATATTCTCTTCTAACTGATAGTTTAAGAGGGCTGCAAAACTGGCCATCATATCTGTCAGGCAGATTAGCATATCATTTTCAGAACCCGGTTCAATTTTGCCTGGCCAATGGGCAATGAATGGAACGCGATGCCCGCCTTCATAAAGCCCCCCTTTATATCCCCTAAGCGCTCCGGCAGCTTTATGAGCGAAGACCCCATCCAACCCACCTGTCGGGCCATTGTCGCTTGTAACGATAACAAGCGTGTTATGATCTATTTCCAGTTTTTCAAGGGTGTTCATGATTTCTCCAACCATCCAGTCGAACATCTGAACGTGATCTCCCCTGATGCCCGTATCACTTGTCCCTTTCATGAAATCAGGAACAATATTAGGCTGGTGGGGTGCTTCAGGTGTAAGATGCAGGTAAAATGGCTGCTTGTTGTTCTGCTCAACGTGCCTTTTTACAAAGTCAATGGATTTTTCTGTATATATCTGGTCAACAAGTTCCGGTTGCCAGTCATCGGCAATCATAAGCGGCCCCAGGTCTTTTTCATCATGCCATTTTTGGAGCCTTTCCGGTATAGTACCCTCCAGGAAATCCGGATAATAGACATGTTGGTCCAAAGGAATAAGTCTGCTCATGATCTGGTGGTTTTCGACAAAAACGATGGGGGATAGATTGTGGGCGGAGGCCGTAACAAAGGAATAATCAAATCCCAATTCTTTGGGGCCTCTTCCAAGATAGCCCTTGCTGTAATCTACTGGTTCCTCATCTTCCCAACCCAGATGCCATTTCCCGATCTGCGCGGTTTTGTAGCCACTTTCCTGCATCATATTGCCGATGGTTTTCCGCCCGGGTTCAATTAAGGAACGTGTATAGCCGCACCACAAAACCTCTTTCTTAAGCCGTCCCCTCCAGGAATACCTACCGGTAAGTATGCTGTACCTGGTGGGGGTGCATACCGCTGCAGAGGAATGGGCATCAGTAAACCGCATGCCACTTTCAGCCAGCTTGTCGATGTTGGGTGTTCGAATCATCGTAGCCCCATAACATCCAAGATCGCCGTAGCCCAAATCGTCGGCCATGATAAAAATGATGTTTGGTTTATCTTCTTCAACAGAATGCCTTTCACAGGATGAGTTGACGAAAGGCTGTATGAGAAAAAGCCAGCATGAGTTAAACTTAATAAAAGAAGAAACATTCATTCTTTTTGGTTTAAATTGGATTTATTTGATTTTTAGCTTTTTCAATAAATACCAATTATATTCTCAACAGGGATGTCCTTTTCAATTGATTTGTTCCAGACTTCACCAAAGGCATCCCGAAACAGATCTTTTAGAATTTTTTCAAAGAATCCTATATCGCTGCCCAATTCAAGAAAATGATTTTCAACGAAATCTTCTATATCCGTACCCATGGTGCAATCCATTTTTTTTTCTTGCTTCGGCAGTAAAACTGAAGCTCCAGGGAACATACGGGATGTCCTTGAATAACAAGGCAATTATTACGACTTCTCTTTTGCTGGGTCTTATCGACATATTCAGGATTGATTGTTATGAATTCGATTCATAAATATGCGTAAAAATATTTTATTGATCATCCTTTATGGCAGTATCTTGTTTAAAATATCCCTGTCAATCTTTTTTTCAGGAGCAAAATCATCTGAATCAGCGTATTGTAGCAGGCTGTAATACAGTTGCCGTGCTTCGGGGTGCTCCTGAAGATTTGGGAGGTCAATTGCACATATCAGTGCACTTCCTTCACCGTATCTGGTTTCAAAGATCATCCCCAGCTTGTGATTCCGCGCAAAATTATCAATTGTCTGTATCATGGGACGGTAATCGGCCGGAGTGTCATCCAGGATGATGGGCCTGGAATTTTTAACCAGCTGCCACCATTGCCAGTTGCTGTGAAACTCTGTCGGGAAATGCGCCAGCAACGGAGAGTCAGGGTCGCACATAAATCCAAGGGATCCGGGTGCCGGTTCAATGCCGCGGCTTATGGCGGCCCGGACAAACATGGGCCAGCACCAGAAGTCTGTCTGAAATGCACCTGCAATAGAGTAAGGCAGGCGTTCGTGGTCAGGGAATATAATTGCCTTGCCACCATTCTCAAGATGCCTCCTTGTTTTTGAATCAAAACGCTCAGAAACCATTATATCTTCAGGAATACTTGTATCTACGGTCGCCGGGTAAACCCATATGTCGTAGTCATTTTTATAATACGTTCCGTCTATTGATATTACTATCTGCAATTTCTGAGCCGATTCTGCCATGCTCAGGGGAAAGCTTATTTCCCCGATCTCAACAACGCCTCCGCGGGCAATATTTGGCATCATCAGCTGCCCGCTATGGTGTATATCCCCATTCTCACTTGCAAGCTCCCAGCTAACAACTGCATCGGCAAAATCCTCTTTACCATAATGAGCTATCTCAATATCACCTGTAAACTGCTCATCATTAGTCCATGTATATTTCTCCATTCTA
The DNA here is from genome assembly GCA_003567775.1 of Ignavibacteriales bacterium. GTDB lineage: Bacteria > Bacteroidota > Ignavibacteria > T3Sed10-11 > T3Sed10-11 > T3Sed10-11. The sequence continues at coordinate 5,564 of PWYR01000127.1, forward strand.
AGAAGTGGGACCACCTCACTGCAGAACTGGCTCCACTCCCCTGGCGTAATAAGCCCTTTGGATTCCATAAATACATTCAATATACCAACCGGGGCGGTACCCTGACCGGGAAAATCCATTAGGTCAAGCAACTGGAATCCACCAAAATCAGGAGTTCTTAATGCAGCTTCTATATCTTCCCTGTAGCATATCACTGCAAGTTTCCCGGAGGCTTTTACAAAATCATCAGCCTGGTCAAGCATGTTGGCCTTTTCTAATCTGTCCCTGAATATCTCATAGTTCCTTGCACGGGTTACCCCGGTAAATTTCGGGATCTCATTGAAATCAGGAGACACCTGGAACTGCCCGGTTTCATGTCCGATTACAGGTACCGGAACATGTTCGATAGATTTGGAATAATCTACCAGGGTGGAAGGAGGCCGGTGTTCAATATGAGGCTTTATATAATCAAAGCTATATGATGAACCACGAACCGGGGAATCACCATCTGTCTTACCGGTCACCCAGAAATCATCACCTTCGGCCAGGCTTAAATTCCAGTGCATATTGTTGCTACCCTGTGCATACAACTTCCTGGGATCAATTTCCTGGAAATAGGCAACAAGATCATACATCGCCTGGTTGCGCCCAAGCTCATTGCCAAGGGTAAACATTACAAAAGAAGGATGGTTGCCAAAATATTTAAAGATCAGTTCAGCTTCCCGTTGCAGATATTCCCTGAGTGACATATTAATAATGCTGGCATCCACCTCCAGGTAATCTATGTTGCGCATTTTGCGAATCTCTTCTTCTGCCATGCTCCTGCTGTCCATGCCGCTTCTTTTGTTGGGTAGCTCGGGCTGGAGGTAGACCCCCACCATATCGGCTGCCATCAGGGCCTCCCCTGGAGGGAACCAGGAATGGAAACGCCAGTGGTTAATGCCATAGGATCTGAAATTTCTGAACATTTCAAGCCAGCTCTCCCTATCCATTGGAGCATAACCGGTAAGAGGAAAGTTTGCACAGTCAAGGCGCCCCCTTAAAAACACTCTTTCTCCGTTATTGAGAAGATGCTGACCTTCACGGGTGAATTCACGCATTCCAAAATCAACCTGCTTTGAACTGTTATATTTAATATCCCCGGCTACGGCCGAAAGGTTCAGACTCAGTTTAATCAATGCAGGGTCAAACTCATCCCACAGGGGAGCCTCGCTGTCAAAATCGTAGGTGAACTCAATTACGCTATCATCCGTTATTTCCGGCATCTTTTCCCTGTGGGTTTTAAATCTCACAGGATTGGCGGTGTTCCAGCTTTCGGCATTGACAACCAGTTCCCCGTTTGCAACCTGATCTGTGATGTTCCCAACGTTTAGCCGGATCCTTACACTATTGTTTTTAATATCGGGAAAAGCCTGAACCTCATCTATCCAGACCGGATCGGTTGCCTGAAGCTCTATCCTTCCAACTATGCCGTTCCAGTTTGTCTGGGTGCGCTCATCCACGGCATGGGCAGGACCGACAGGAGGCAGCCTTGAATTGTCAACAAGAACTGTAATCGTGTTTTTGCCGGGCCTGATGGCTTTTGATACATCAAAATATTGGGGCGCGCTAAGGGTATTGTCATAACCACAGTGAACATCATTGACCCACACATGGCTGTCCTTGGTGCGCTCCAGAAGAAGCCTTACCTTCTTTCCATCCCAGTCTTCAGGAATATCAACCTCCTTCTGATACCATGCCGCACCTACCCAGTACCACACGCGGGAAAGGCGGTCATCAGCCCTTTCATCTTTGAAAATTCCTTTTCTGTTTTCATCCGTTGTGCCGGGAAGCCGAACAGAATCGTCAAACTCCTCGAGAAACCATTTCTCATCCATACCAGCTTCCCCGGGATCAAGCTGGAATTTCCAGGTTCCGGATAAGTCCAGGGTTTCGGTATAATCCTTAATAGGCTCACCGCAACCGGCCAGTATTATAACCAGTAATGCCAAAGCAATAAATGAATTTCGCATAATTTATAATTTTAAATAATATGTAATCTTTTATGATTTTAATGTTTGATTTGGAATGCTTGCACATCCATATTCTTCTTTCTTCTCTGACAGCAATTTGAAAAGGTTAAAAACTAAAGTTTTTTATTAAGATGTCTATCTTTATTTCTTGTTGACCATTGATTTTTATCCCTTTGCGTTTACTTGTCTAAGATGTTTCCAGGTTCATTGCTAATTCTTTTTTGGAAAGTTAAACTTAGGAAATTCTGATTTTTCAGTTGATTTATAAATGTTCCAGAATTCCTTTCCTTGTTTGGTTGCAAATTCAGAAGTGGAATTTCCATCGTTTTGCCGCACTCTTTCCAATTCCAAAATGGCTCTCAAGTTATTCAACTGCCCGGCATAATCAGGATTTCCTGCAAGGTTATTCAATTCATCCCTGTCTTTTTTGAGATCAAACAACTGGGTATGACGCTTATCATCAACACAATATTCAATCAATTTAAACCGATCATCCCTGATAGACCTCTGCCAGTTCATGAAGGCAAAATACAGGTGTTCCCTGTGGACATCCACTTCACCATCAATAACC
>PWYR01000142.1 GCA_003567775.1 Ignavibacteriales bacterium
ATTTCCAGGATCAACCTTAGTAGCATCGATAAACCAAATTAACAAAACCTTATTACCTTTATAAATTTATTTTTGATTTCTGACAAAAACGAAAAAGGTAATAAGGTTATTTTTTTATCGGTGGTTATTTTTTTCCTATTAAGGTTAACGAAATTGAATAAGGTTTTTAACGCAGAGAGCGCCAGGATTGCAAATGTATAACTTGTATACTTTTCTCTGCGCCCTCTGCGAACTCTGCGTTAAAATAAGCAATGAATATCCGATCTCTGCATTGAAAAATTATAAACAGGAAATCAGCTCAATCCATAGACTATTTATACAACATTGCTCCTCCTCTCAACCAACGCAGTCACAACATACATCCCGAACGCCGTTGAGAGCGATGCAATGTAATTCAACTCAAAATCGAAAAAATAATTCCCGGTCACCTATATCACCGCACCGGATACCAATGCCGCAATCGCGCTGTTCGAGCCGCCGAACTTCGTGAACAACATCAATCGAATGTAAACACAACCTTTACTGCGTTCGATTTTCCGCGGGATTGGGCGGTTTGTATTGCTTTCTTCCAATCATCGATTTTGAATTGGTGGGTAATAAGTTTGTTAAACGGTATTCGTTTGTTTCGTTTCATTAAGTCGATTGCAAAATCGAATGTCTTCCTTCTTCTCCCCCTGAAATTTTCAACCGAATAAATGTACGATCCGTGCACATCGATCTCACGGAACCATACCGGCGTAAGGTCTACACCTTTCGCATCGGCAGCCGCACCGACAAGCACCACGGAACCTCCTGCCTGCGTCAGGCGAAGTGCATCGTCGATCGTTGCCGGACTCGCAATCGAATCGTATACCCGCTGCACACCGCCTTCGATAACCCGTTTCCCTAACGACGGCTTAAATATTTGCGCCCCGGTTTCTTTTACCATTACGTCATAGAGATCCTGCTTCCGGGGATTGATCACGACATGCGCTCCCATTGCTTTTGCCAGTTCTTCCTGAAAATCGTATTTTGCCGTCGCATATATTTTGCAACGGATCGGAAGCATTCTGAGCACTGCTATCGTTAAAAGTCCGATCGTACCCGCACCCAGCACGAGCACTTTAGCGCCGTTGGGCGGATAACGACGAAGCACCGAATGCAGGGCTACGGCAAGCGGTTCGATCAATACTGCTTCTTCAATAGAAAACTGATCGGGTAATTTATAAACCTGCGACTTATGCGCAATAAAATACTCTCCCCAGCCGCCGCCGGTTTCATAACTGAATCCGATAGCGGTAGCCGGGGACAGATGACCGTTCGTAAGGTTCATACACAAATTCGATAACCCGCGCCTGCAGTTTGGGCATGGCTTCTCAACTCCCCGGGTCGAGCATGTATGAGTCGGCTCGATTACTACCCGGTCGCCTTCCCGTACATTCTTTACCGACGGCGACTTTTCAACTATCTCACCCACAATCTCATGCCCGAAAATGAACGAATTCGAACCGAAGGGCTGCAGCGAGAAGCTTGTTTTGCCGTTCAATATCGAAAGATCGGATGCACATATCCCCGACATCAACGTCCTGACGCGAACCCAATTTTCGTTTATCATGTTCGGTATCGGCGCCTCACGCAATGATACACACGAGAGCGGCGATGTAGCAATCGATTGTATGCGCGAGCTTACCGTTTTTGTGATCAGATATTTCGGAACATTAAGCTTGAACCTTACTGCTTTCATTTTTTTAAACTCGCTTTCCTGACTGCCTCGAACTCGTCGCCCTCATGCCATACGGGTATATCGCGTTGCATGGAAAGCTCCCATCCCAGTTCGAAACAAAACCTCGCCTGATCGACGGCGCCCCGCAGGTCCCAATCGTCGCGTGTCACATCGCTCGGCTGGTGATAATGTTTAGCGGTATATGCTTGCTTCCGCTCTTCACCCCACCCTTCCGGTTTACCGATGAAGTCCTTACCGGTCTGAAGTGAGACTGCCGGGATGCCTGCTTTTGCGAAGCTGAAGTGATCGGACCGGTAGAAATATCCTTGTTCAGGCGCAGGGTCTGTTCCGACAATCATCCGTCGCCGGTCGGCAATCGATTCGACAACATCTCCGACGGTGGAGCGTTCGGCGCCAAGAAATATTATATCGCGCGTTTGACCATAGATATTTGTGTTGTCGGTATTAATATTGGCAACTATTTTATGGTGCGGAAAAGTAGGATTGCGTACGTAATATTCCGATCCGAGCAATCCGAACTCCTCCGCTCCCACTGCAGCAAAAAGTATTGAACGATGCGGCGGAACTTCAAGGTTTGTAAATGCCTTCGCTATTGAAAGCATCATTGCAACTCCGCTTGCATTGTCGAGTGCGCCGTTATAGATCGAATCTCCATCGACCGGTTCGCCAATTCCGAAATGATCGTAATGGGCGGTATAGACTATGACTTCGTCGTTGTAATTCGGATCGCCGCCGGTCAGCAATCCGAGGACGTTATAGGTATCGATGTCTCGCAGGTTCTGTCTGATCGTCGAGCTTGCACGAAGGTTTAATGGAACGGGTTCGAACTCCGTTCGCTGAGCACGCTTTATTAGTTCTTCCAGTGTATATCCTGCCATCTCGATAATTTCCCGCGATGCCTGTTCACTTGTCCATGCTTTTAACGGCAACTGTGGTACATCGTCATCAACACGAAGCTCAAAATTTTCACCGCCCCAAGAACTTTGCACAACCGAGAACGGATATCCTGCAGATGGAGTTGTATGAATAATGACAGCGCCTGCTGCGCCTAACTCGGCTGCTATTTCATATTTATACGTCCAACGTCCGTAGTAAGTTCGCGCTTTCCCGCCGAAGAAATCGGGTGTATCGGCAGTCCCCGGATCGTCGTTTAACATAACAAGTATCTTTCCCGACATATCCTGCCCTTTATAATCGTCCCAATCGAACTCCGGCGCTTGAATACCATAACCGACAAATACCAAATCGCCGCTCACGGGAACGGTCGGTTCAAGCACGCCGCTGAACGGCATAAAATCATCGTGATATAAAAATATCTGTCGTTGATTGCCCCGTGTAACGGTTAGGTGTGTGTTCCGGTCGACTGTCATACTGACAAGCGGTACGCTCTGGAAGTACGAGCCGCCGGGACCGCCCGGTTTTATACCCATTGCCTCAAATTGCGATGCAATGTAGTGACGCGCAAGGTCGTCGCCCCGTGTGCCGGGACCGCGCCCTTCAAGTAAATCGTGCGAAAGAAATCGGGTGTGACCGAAAAGAAACTCTTCGGTAATAACTTTTTCTGCTTCCTTCACTGTATCGACGCCGCATCCTGCAATAATCAGTGAAAGAATAATGAACGGATACAATAATCGATGCATGATGTGTTCTCCGTACCTGGTTATTCGTTATTATAAATTTATATTCATTTATGCGTAATTCGGATCGTGCGCCATCGGCAGTTCTTCTTCTGAAAAACCTTCTTCAGTCCAATAATGCTCCAATTCGACGCCAAGCCCCTGAATGAGGCGGTTAACCATATTGTAATATCCCGCAACCATAACGATTGCAAGAATAGTTTCATCGTCGACGCCCTCTGCTTGCAGCTCTTCAACGTCCTTCTGGAAATGAAAATGCGGTTCACGCGTCAATCGTTCGACAAATTCAAGCATTTTTAATTCGAGCGGCGCAAGATGAACGCTTCTGAAATCTTCTCTGATTTTTTTCACATACTCTTTATTTTTAGTAAGCCGGTACAATGCATCGCTATGGTGGTACAGACAATACTGGCAGTTATTCGTTTGAGCAACCACAATAGCAATCATTTCACGTTGTATGCGGGTAAGCGGTGAGCTTCCGTAAATGAGTGTGCGGTAAAAATCCATATGCGATTTGAGATATTTCGGAATCAGCCCTTGAACCTTTACGATGTTATCGACGCCTCCCCAGGGCGCGCGGAAGGCGTCGAAATAAACTTTAAGTTTGTTTTGTGCCTCCTCTTCACTGATGGTTTTGATCCAACACATAACAACCTCCTTTTCATTGTTTATATATCATTGAGAATTACCAATCGGTCGGGCGATCAAGGTCCACTTCCGTTTTTTTGTGAATGTCGGCATAAACGGTAATGTCTTTTTTCGGTGAGATTTGAATTGCCCAATCGCCTTTCCGATTGCGAATGACCGAACCCCATAATTTTCGTAGTTTCCGGCCTGTAAATTTTTCGTAAAATATCCATCCAAAGTAGGCCGTGGAATCTTCAATGTAAAAAGCGGGAATCCGTTCGCCGGGTTCAACAGGAGCATTTGCGACCGTGACCGGTGTATATCCCGTTTCGCGGAGGATTTGAATAAACTCATCCGTGTAATCACGACCATCAACAACAAGATCGTGACGCGATCGTTTCACACCACGACCGGCGGCAAGATCTTTTAAGGATTCGGTAATTTCGTTTTCATTGTCATTAGACAAATGGGTCATCATCCAGCAGATCATCTTCAATACCGGAAGTGGAATCCGTTCCTGACTGCAGATACTGTGAAAGCAATACAGTATCCTCACTGCATGCATCACACAGTAATTTGTTGTCGAATTCCTCGATGTGCGAGACGCTTGTGTGTGCCCCGCACATCATACAAACTCCTTTTCTCTGACGCCGCCCGGAAACTCCGTTCCGTTTAGCTGCTTTATTATTTGTACTTTTATTAACCGGCATCACACTGCTCTCTGTGTTCGCATATGTACGATTTCACTAACGATTTCATAAATGCCGAATTGAGAAAAATAATTACTCGTACGTTTCGAACAATTACCGACGAGAATGTCATCCGCGTCAACATATTGACGTAATGGCAATATAAAGACCCCCTACATTAGATGCAACTTTTGTACTATGCGAATATAATACAAACATAATGCCAGATAATAATAATAATTTTCTACAATTTACGGATAATGCCCGGTAAGTATTTATTTCCTTCGGTTATTATTACTTCCCATCACTGTAATTCTTACAAACAAATAATACGCTTGATGCTTTGAAATTAGTTGCGTATACTATATGAAAATTTACTCAACCGGGAAGATCGAATTATGATACAAACGTTACTGATCTTGCTCGCACTTACGGGATTTTTCATATCCCTCTATTTTACGGGAGTTTATTATAACTATCTGAGAAGTGATGTGTGGTGGGTTCCCGTATTTTGCCGCATGAAGCAACAGACGTGTCAGAGCATAGTGCAAACTCCGGAAGCGCGTATATTCGGCGTGCCGAATTTTGTACTCGGACTATTATTTTACATTTTGCTGACCGTGACTGTGCTCGGCGATATCGGCGGATTTCTATTCGATATCCTAATCGCAACAGCTATCTTTACCGTCGTGCTTGCGGGTTACCTTGTATATGCATTACGCGTTCGGCTGAAGACCGATTGTGTTTTATGTTATACCGCACACGGAATCAATACACTTATTGCAGTGATTCTCATTGCTTTAAAATATGATATTATGTAAGGTCTCAACAAACCGGAGGAATTGTGGCTTCACAAAAAAATAAGTCTTTACCTGACGAGGTTCTCTTTTACTACAACCCGATGTATCTACAGCATATCACGCTGCCACACCATCCCGAACAACCCGTGCGTCTCACGACGATTGTCGAACATTTAAATAAAAACGGTTTATGGGAATTGGTGACTCATCGTCCGGTGGATAAAACCCGTTTCGGTGACGTTGCCGTCTCAAAGTATATCCTTAACGTACATCCCAAACAACACATCGATTACATAAAACGAAAAGCCGGGGAAGCTCATCAGGCAGATGAAACCATTACCCCGTTTTCCGACGGCGGCGATACAAATGTAAGCGGCAGAACGTTTGACGTCGCACGAAAAGCGGTCGCAGCAGCAATCGATGCAACCGACGCCGTCTGCAAAGGCGATGTGCATCGTGCATTTTGTGCAATCCGACCGCCGGGTCACCACTGCGAACGCAACCGCCCGATGGGATTCTGTGTATTCAACAATGTCGCAATTGCTGCACGGTACGCGCAACGTGAATACGGCATAGAGCGCGTCGCTATCGTCGACTGGGACGTGCATCACGGAAACGGTACGCAGGCGATTTTCTACGATGATACGTCGGTTTTATACATCAGCTTACATCAGTACCCGCATTATCCCGGTACGGGGAGTGCAAATGAACGCGGTTCGGGAGATGCGGAAGGCACAACAATCAACTACCCGTTGCCTGCGGGAACAAACGAAAAAACGTACGAAGAGATATTCGTCGGAAAAATCGTACCGGCAATAAAAGAATTTAAACCCGGATTAATCATGATCTCGGCGGGATTCGACGCGCACAAAGATGATCCGCTGGGTGATATGCTTCTGACCGAAGATTCGTTCAGTTTATTTACCCGCATTTTATCGGATGCTGCTTCATCCGTTTGCGATGGTAAAATAGTTTCATTGCTCGAAGGAGGATACAACTTAGAGGGACTTGCAAAAAGTGTTGCAAAGCATATACAAGCGCTCGGTGGAATGGAAAAGGTCGCTCACACAAAAATAAAGGGAGATATACAATGAAGTTTGCATGGTTCATCGTATTCTTATGTATCGTTGCAGGATGCGACCGGGAGCGGGAAGAAAGAACAATTAGCATTGCGGTATCACTTGCCGGCAGTCAAATAGTCACGACAACACAACATCTTCAGGGAATAATCGATGCAGCAGATAATGAGCTTGTAGAGATAAGCTGGAGAGCAGCATGGTCGGATCATGAAATGCAGAAACGGCAGATAGATACGCTCCTTGCAAAAGACCACGATATAATCGCCGTCGAAATTACCGATCCCCGAAAAGCCGAGGAAATACTCGGAAAAATAAAACAGTCCGGTGTGCCGGTTATCGGATTTAACCGGTTGGCGCCCGGATTTCAGTACGATCTCATTGTTAGTCCGGATTATAGAACAATCGGACGCGAGTTAGCAGAAATCGTCATTGAAAAATATGACGAGGAGAAAAAGAATCTGCTGCTGCTTCACGGCTTGTTATTCAACGATCAGGAATCGATTTTTATGGAAGGGTTTCTAAATGCAATAGAAACGACCGACCATTTCGCTATAACTATGATCGAAGCATTTCACGTTGACAATGGTCCGTCCGGGCGTATCGAGATACCGGGCTATGATCAAGAGCTGTTACAGAACATAGATATTGCGATTGCCACAAATTCGCACCTCACCAGAACTCTGGCAGTATTTATGGAAAAAGGAAATATTGAGCACCGCAAACCGTTAATTGCAGGATTTGGTGAAAGAGGTATACTGATGAGGATTGGATACGACAATTTGCTCCTTGTCGATCACCAACCGTATACAGCGGGAACCCGTCTTATCGAGTCGGCCGCCGGTTTCGTCCGGGGTGAATTCCGGCACCTTAACGGACCGGTAATCAGGATCGGTGAGCATCTGATGCCGGTGATATATACACCGCATATAATAACTCAATGAAAGGAGAATAGCATGGAACAAATATCGACTTTCACGATAGCGATTTTATTGTTCATTGCGTTCTCTGGCACCCTGTATGCACTTTATAGAACAAGTACCAATAACAAGCGAGCAGGGTCTACTACAACAAGGATATCGCTTACGAGAATGCCGCCTAAAACTGTTGCGACAATTTTATTTATATCGGCAGCTTTATTGATGGCAGCCGGGTGTTATGAATATATTGATAATAGAGAGTCGATTCCGATCACAATATTTCTAGGCATTGTACTTCTCTCATCGGGGTACACTTTATATCAAAGCTCGTTTATAACCATCGGCGCGAAGGGATTTTCTACATTCGACCACGGCGTTATTCTCTGGAACGATATACAAAATATTAAATGGGATAAGGATGTAGGGCAGAGACTCTGGGGATTCTCCGTTCTGTTTACTAAAAACGATAAGGTTCATAGAATCAAGTTGTATATAGATCGTTTAATGAAGAATGAACTGGAAGAAAAGTTTTCAATTAATAAAGTAAAGTA
>PWYR01000077.1 GCA_003567775.1 Ignavibacteriales bacterium
CGACTGCCCGCGCTCCCGGCGAACCGTGCAGCACCGTTGTTTGCGGTATCGGGCTATCGTCATTTATTCGATCAGGCACTGCCAACATATCTTCCAGGGCAAGCAAGAGCAGCAACTCTTCTCTGTCGATCACCCTGAAATCGGAACCATCGATAATACTTTCTGCCGGTATCCTGTATGACGCGCCGTCGCCATGCCGGAGTACAGCGTATGCATCCTTCCCTGTCCTGATGGTATCTTCGGGACGCAGTTGTAATCCCGCAACTGCTTCGGTCCATTCTTCCGCTACACCGCGGCGCACCTGCACATCACCTTCAAAACGTTCAATCGTCATCGGGCCGGCAGCCGCCGATGCGGCAATCGACATTATAACAACTAATAAAAATACATATTTACATTCTCGGTACATCGACAATACGAACCCAGCCATTGATAAGTCCTCCTTGTAAAATTCCTTCGTTATAATATGATTCGGCGCCGGCATCCCACGCCCTGTCGAAACCTTCTTGAGTAACCGTCGTTTCAAGCGGTAACCAAACCGTCTCATCGCCGAACTCGTTTTTACGTACTATATAGCGCTTCGGGTTACTGCTGATCAGATGCGCCTGTTCGGGCGATAATCCTGTATCCATCAGTAAATATACGTGTGCATTGTGCGGTTCATCCGGCGGTACAACATCTATAAATGCAGTTGCAATGCCGATGCTGGCAAGTATGCTCGAGAAAGCAACAGACATATCGTCGCAGTCGCCGCCGCGTAAATCGAGCGTTTCCGCAGGATACTGCACCCGGTTATGCGTTTTGCGCGGATCGTGCACATACATCAGCATATTCGAAAAATGGTCGAACAATATTTTTGATTTTGTAAAACGCTCCAGCGCCGGATGAACATCCGCGAGTTTATCCTGATGTTGATTTAAAACATCCCGTGTGAAACGGATGATTTGCGGATCCTCGGGAGTAACAAAATAGCGCAGCATAACTATATCGCCGTTCCAGTCGTTCCGTCCATGCACTGCAAGATGCGCCTGTCTGCGATCGTCATAGTTTTTTGCAGTTGTTGCCCGGACATATACTTCGGCGGTTTGCAGTGTAAAATTCGTTATCGACTTTATCGCTTCCGAGAATAGTGCGGTGACGGGAATCTCTACCGTTTCACCCGGCATCATGTAATACGGCCGCGTCTCGGTTTCGCGTTCCATTATCCTGTCGACAAAAAACCCGACCCGCGATTCAATCGGTCTGTGCGAAATATTCTTTACCCGTACTTTTGCAATGGGTCTGTACGCATGCACCTGATACGCAGCGGGATACACGTCGCTAATAATCTCCACATATTCGATCCTTGCAAGCGGCTCATACATCCTCCCCAATTGCAGGCGCACCGACATATCGAGACGGTTCCCCGTAAACTGGTTATAGCCGATATCCTCCATTCCGCGTTCAAGCAACGCCTGCACCGATGCGCCCCTGCCGCGTGTACTTTTATCGAAGAAATGGAGATAGCTTACATCTAATTCGACCGTACCCAAAGTGAAACCGAGACCGCCGCTTATTGCCTCAAAAGTTTTTTCCTCTTCAAAATTTAAAAAATTGCCCTGTCGTATTATAACATTGTCGCTCATATTCAAAGAGTGTCCGAAATGAAAACGATTCCGTGTATCGAAATCTGCAGCGAGCGCGTAGTAGTTGTTCGGTGTATAAAAAATTCCTGCGCGTATGTATTTGCGGTCGTTGATTGAAAATTCATCGAACTTAGGAAACGTTTGTTCTCTTACTGAAATGAAATTCTTTGCAGTAAGTCCGATAGTGAGATCGGGGCGCATCATATATAGCAAGCCGGCATCGAGCGACCAGAGAGGTTCTTCATAGACGTCCTGTACAACCAGAACAGAATCGCCCTCTACCAGAATACGGGGATCGATAAATCGTTGTTGTATATACCTGCCCGAAACACCGACAGCAAGAACAGGAGAGAACAGGTACGCATACCCCGCTGAATATATCTGAGAATATTGTAGCTGCTGACGGAGCAGACCGGGAGAACTGTCGAACACAGCAGCTTGTCGTACAATTGATGCGGTTCCTACGCTGAACTCCCGCGTCAAACCCGGCGCATATCGAACTGCAATCGAGTGCGTGCCTGAAAAACGTTTGCCTATTGTACCGTCTCCGAAAAAGGGGCCGGCCGATTCGCTGCCGTTCCGGTATTCCATATAACTATTGAGACGCATTTCCCAATCCCGGATAAAAATCAATCCGGCGGGATTCCAATCGATTGCAGCTACGTCGCGTGCGACGGCGGTGTAGGCGCCCATCCCGATAGCTTTCGGGCTTGTCAGGTGCTGCGCACTGCCGCTGCACGCAAATAAAATCAAAATGATCAGAAATGTTATAATGCGTTTCATAGTAATAAATTACGGGACTACAATGACTGTGTCAACTATCTCAACAGATTTTTCATACAACGGATATGTATGCATTACCTTAAAATTGTATTCTCCCGACGGTAAATCCCCGATTACTGCATTGTATGTATGGTGCATCGGTATTGTGATGCCGATATGCGTAAAATCAGCCGTTACCTCAAGAAATACCGTACCGGAAAATAACCGTGCATCCGCCGTAAGTGTATACCCCGCCTGAGCGGTCCACAAAAAACCATCCACGATAATTTTCCCGGGAGCGGTATCTACAACAAAATCATCGTGACGCTCATCCATTGGAGTGACATACCAATCGAACTCCAGTTGCAGTGATTTATGATATTCCGCCGATTCAAATGGAGATTCGGATGCGCATCCAGCAATAAATAAAACTATTAAAATCCATCGATACATTTTACTTTTCCTTTAATAAGCGAATCACCGATTCGCTTTACATAACAGCGTTTTACTTTTCTCGCACGAAAGTTATGAATTACCTTTAACAACAATACGTTTGGCGCCACCTTGAGCCGGATATGATAAACGTATCGGACCGTCTGTCCATCCCATTACCTTTTGACCAATTTCAAGCGTTTGCATACTAATTTTCAAGAGTAACCCATCATTACCCCTTACAAAAATTTCGCTTCTGTTGGTCACATCAAACCATATTTTTTCCCCATCGGGCTTTAGGGGATCGTTTACTTCCTGATTTTCTTCAACAAGAATACGCATTGCTTTTTCACCTACAGTGTCGATACGTGTGATTATACCGATTATGTACGGATCTTCTTCGAGATCATTAGACGTAAACGGCATTGAACATGAACCTGCGATCATTACAGTAAACACAAAAAATATCGCCCCCAAGGTGGACGCCACCCTTCTACGCACTTGCCATCGCTTCGGTGGTGTCCACCATACACGCTCTTTCAACCTACAAAAAATCATTTCTCCACTCTTCTAAAATTTAAGACTTGAACATCCTCCCCGTTTTCATAAAATATCCTCAAGGTCCAGTGATCCTCAGTTTCATATTTGAAAGCGTTTTGTAATGCACCGGTGAATTGCCCGTCGAGTGACTCGTCTCCGCAGTATATCTTGGTGCATATAAGGGGATCGATTGTAATTCCACCGTTATCAAAAATCTGGAAATTCGACCAGCATTCATTACAGTCCGAACGTATTTTTAAATTATACAAATCGGATCCACTATACACAGGTTCTTTGAGAAAATTTAGTGTATATATTTGATTTTGAGGAATCTCTATTGTTTTATTGTTTATTTCAAAGGATTCCAGTATCCATGAAAATGAAATAATCCCGAAGAGTTCACCCTGTTGTTTATTGTCATCCGAACCGTTAATTATTGAACAGCTGGAAAGTATAATAACCATTTGTAGCATTATTATGACAATCCATTTATACATTTCAAACTCCTGACTAATTACCTTCACCTGTCAAGCCCTGCATTGCAAAATATTAGTCCCTCTCTCCTCCAATAACTCAGGAGAAGAGAGGGTATCGGGAAGTAACCGTATTCTCACGCCCCACTATTTAATTATAAACGGCACTCCCCAATAATTAGTTGTAACGGGAGCGGCAGTATTATACAGTGCATCGTATGAAATTGTCTCCACGATCGCACTCATCCGCCCCTTTTGTATATCCGGTCCCCGCGCTGCCACTCCCGTAAACTGGGCAAACGGCGTCCAGTCAATTACGTATGTTCTTACATATACATCGGCTTTCATCTCTTCCGACGATTCAGAGGGAATTCTTGCCCGCCGCATATATCCACCCTCTGAATCCACTTGTCCTCCGGCAATAACTCCTCCGTGCCGTAAAAACAAAATTTCAGGATCCTCATTAGTACTTTCGATTGTTATTTCGAGCCGGAAGCCGCTCGATCTGAATTCTGCTATCGATGCGGAAGGCACCCCGCCGTTTGCATTACCAATCTGCAGATACGTATCGAGAGGATCGTCAAACTCGAATGAGTCTCCACCCCGCACTTCCATCTTCATATTCACGATATCGAACCCGCGCTCGGAAGTCCCGCCATCCAACAACGAAATCGCTGCAAGTTTCCAATCGTGTTCAACTACACCGGTTTGATCGATCCTCTCGAATAATGCACGTCTGACAGCCGTCTCGGTAAATTCTTTGATTACGGTGCTCTCCCCTGCAGCACCGCGAACATTACCCCGCATCCGAAATTCCCCCCTGATAGTTCGCACCATCGTCGCAATGACGATGTTTTGGTTCCCGGCTTCATAAGAGAACGACCGTTCAATTGACGTAATTACTCTACGAACATAAAGCGGTGAAAAATTACTGTCGTCGGTGTACGTTAATTTAGAAAATTCATTCTGTTCGGGATCGTGTAAAATATTTTCCTCGCTGACGAAGAAATCCTCATTTATCATTACAAATTCAAAATAGGAATGCGCCTCGGCGAACGGGCTGAGTGAAACCTCCGTAGGCGTCTGACAAGCACTGAATACGAATAACATCGCCATCAAAATGCCGGTTTGCAGCAATGTATTTTTTCCAAATCTTGAATATCCCTTCATCTCTTTTTTTTACCTTTCCTTATTTGATCAATGTCATCTTTCCTGTCTTTATCCGGTCGTTAACCTGTAACCTGTAAAAATACGTACGCTTGCTGAATTCCCCTCCCAACGCACGGAATAATTGCCTGCGGGCATAGGCCGATCAACCAGCGTTTCTATTAACTGGCCCTGTATATTATAGACAGATAAATTCACATGTTCGTGAGCCATATCGGACGGCACCTGAAATGTGATAAGAGTACCTGCGTTGAATGGATTCGGATAATTTTGCAGCAGCTCAAAGCTGTCGAGCACATCTTCCTGGCCGTCGGACACCGAAGTGATGATATAATTACGGTGATCATAATACGGAGTACCGGTGGTAGACAAATAGTTCTTGACAAACTCCGGTCGCATCGACGGCTCATCTTCGAACGCCGTTGCCCACTCTTCGTCGGTAAGCCGCTTGAAGTTGATGCTGACATGTTCATAATAACTCATAAATGATTCATGGAGCATTCCCTGCAGAAATGCTTTCTCATCCAGGTTAAGTTCAACACCGACAATTTGTTTTTGTGCAATGATCTTTAGTTGCCCGGCTATTTCTTCCAGTGTTTCAAAATAACAATACAAGTGTTCTTTGAACCATCCCTCTATTGCGACTATGCTACGGAATGATTCCCTCGCTTTTACGGCAAGGTCTTCAATCGCCTGAAAGAAATGCGGTACGGGTTCCACATAACTGTGCGGATAGCTGCATATCGGTCCGCCGGTATATGACTGTTTTCCATAGAGAAGATTGTCGTGGCGGAGCTGTACCCATGATGCCAGTTGTGTAGTCATGGTTTTATGCGTCCATGCCTCCGTTTGCATAAATCGTGGAAGCGGCGTCCTGTCACCGGGAGGATTAAGCTGACGGATTGCGTTTAACCAAAGATTAAAAAATGAAGTCCGCCAGTAATCCGGTTCATAGGTGTCTATTATATATCGAAGTGCGGCGAGATTCGGTGCATAGTTGTAATGGTGCAACTCATCCTCCAGAACATATAACGCATCGTTATTTCCCAAAGCAAAAAGGACATCGACGCTTTTCGGCAGCATCCTGTTCGGATTTACCACTTTATCATATACCACGTTGCCCATAACGAAAGAATCGATTATGAATCTCTGGCCTACTAGCATGAATGCCGCTGCCGGCTGAATTTTTTCCGTTGAAAAGGGATCGGTTTTTAAAATCTGAGAAAGAATTCGCTGCCGGGCAAACGGTTGATCTTCCAGAATCTGTTTAAACGTCCGGTATGTTTCCATATCAACAAACGAGGCAGCGTTCTTAAAACCTGCTTGCTGTTTTATGTCGTCAAGATGATATGCCTGTACGTTATCCGATTCACCGACGAGGAAAGAGAGAATCTCATTGATATCATCCAGTGCCCTTCGGTTATCTTCCCGCTGCAGCGCTTCATAGACGAGATACGCTGAAGTTGTTTGGCGCCGGCCGATCTCATCTTTTTCTTCCTGCGACATGGAACTATACGGGGCGGCATCGGGAACTATCAGATAGAACTCCGTTCTACCGAGCCACATCATCGCTTTAAAATAACGGGTAAGTTCCGCGCTCTGGGTGTAATGCCCCCGTGGGGTGAATTGACTGAAATCGATCGTTCTCGGCGCCGTTGCAGGTGCAAACAGCGGATACGATTCCACACTCTCATCACCGATCATCCGCATAAGGGTTTGTATTCCGGCAACGTTCTCATCGTAATACGGCGTGACATACTCACCGAGAAGTAAACGGGGAATCGTGAGATATAGGTCTACGTCCATTAGAGCTGTTTTCATACCGGTATCGGATTCATAGCTTTCTGCAAGCAGAGGCAATGTGCCGTGTAATCCCTCAAGCAAATAAACCAGTCGGGGTAACAACACCTGCGTTTCAAGCATTATAAGGATTTCACTGTAAGACATATGCAGTGCATGCAGAATAGCATCGCTCGAAATATACACGGGGAGATCGCGCTTATAAATCGTGAAGAATGCCTCACCGAAACTCTCATACCGGATGCGATCCGATACCACAAAGCTATGCTTCTGCAGCAGCTCGATTTCGGAATCATTCAAAGCATAATATCGTTGTATCGAATCTGCATACAATGCACCGGTAAAATTATTCGGAGCTGCAGACAGAAAATCTGCGGAAGGATGCATTTCTCTGATACCGGAGAAAGTAATGTTTTTATGCCGGTTAAGAAAGGATTGATATTCCTGCAATATAAAATCCTGCGAGCTTTGCGCGGAAAGCCGGCAGTGAAAAACAACTATCAGGAATGCAAGTAAGATTGCACTTAATTGTTTCATAGATACATACCTTATGAAGAATAAAAAATCCTTAAATGCGATTCACGTATAAAATCAAAGTCCTCAATCAACAATGTTAGCTCGGCTAAGTACCATATATATGTCAGGTTCAGTTTGCTCTTGTTCACCGTATACTCGAATATATGTGTCTCCCCCGGCTGAATAATCACTGTATTTTCCTCTTCCTCCGGCTCTTCGGGTCCCTCATATAGCAGAGGCGGCGGTACGGCCTTCGGTCCGTTCAAATCGAAAAGCCGCACATACAGGTGTTCACGGGACGGGAAATAAAGCGTTACCGGAGCATCGGTCCAGTTGCGTACATTGAGCTTAAACGTATACACCGGTATATCCCGGCCTTCTCCACTATAGTCCGGAATAACATACCCGGCGATCGGAAGAGAACGATCCACCACGTCGAAGGGGATGCCCACACCCGCACCGAACCTCCGACTGGTATCGAGCAATCGTATGCTCATATAATACCGGTCAGGTTCGAGTGTAATCGGTTTTCCGTCATCCCACTCATAGATCATATCCCATGTATACGTCAAAACTTTTTCTTCTCCCGGCGCAAAGGTCATCGTTTTGAGATCGTCCGATTCCGGCGGATTATGCTCGGGATGCCAGTAACTATAGCCGGATTTACTCGGACGGGCTGCCCGAAAAGCAATTTTATGGTC
>PWYR01000064.1 GCA_003567775.1 Ignavibacteriales bacterium
CGCGATGATCGATATAAGCGACGGGCTTGTTTCGGATTTACGTCATATATGTAAGCAAAGCAGTACGGGAGCATTACTGTTCGAGGAAAAGCTACCATTCGATCCGCTGGTTGAAAAAGTTGCAGATGAATTCGAACAGTCAGCAATTGATTATGTCTTATTCGGAGGTGAAGAATATGAACTACTGTTCACTATCGATCCCGAATATGAAAACAAACTTACCGAACATATACCGGATGTTCATATAATCGGGAAAATAACGGATGAGAAAGAAAGCGTTGCATTAGTTCAAAAAGACGGATCGAAAAGAACAATACTATCGGGCGGGTACGATCATTTTAAACAAGCGTAGTATTACAGACCATAGAATAATCTTTCCGCTAATTCCGACGGCAGCCCGGCAGTGAACATCTTATCGGCAGTCTTTTCGACGGAGTACGATAACCGGATATTCTCATAGACAAGAGTTTCGGTGTCGAAAAGACCGAAGCTCAACTTCGGATCCTTATCGCGTGGTTGACCGATACTACCGACGTTAATAAGACGTTTCTCGTTGTTTGTATGATCATTCGACGGTGAGTTAAAAACTCCTGCACGATGTGTATGACCGATAAAGCAAACGGGTGTCTCAAAGTGATGAAACGCAACGTCTGCGTCAAGATTCGTCATTATATAATGCCACTCATCGGGTTCATAGGGAGAAGCATGAACCAAAAAGGCATTCTTAATGGTAGATTTCATCGGTAAATTCATCAGGAAATCTTTGGAATTTTGATCGAGTCGGGCATGCGTCCACATTGCCGCCTCCCGGGCAAGCTTATTCATATAAATTGTTTCCGACAGATCGATCGCCGCTGCATCATGATTTCCCTTTACCGTTTGAAGGCAATGCATTTGCACAAGTTCGATACACTCATTGGGATTTGGCCCATATCCGACAATATCGCCAAGACATACTATTCCATCAACATCGAGCGTTTCGATGTGGGCGAAAGCCGTTTGCAGCGCTTCTAAATTTGCATGGATATCGGATATTATGGCGTATCGCATAAAGGATATAATATTTGAAAATTATTTCACAAAAACAATATATATTAAAAATTATGTCAAAATAAAGTGTGGTATTTTTTTATTGAAATTACGCAATAATTTTCGTACAATATGAGACATTTTTATTATCAGATCTTCGGGTAGAGTCGAGTAAGAGGGAAAAATGGTTTTTTCGCTATGCAGGATACTAACAATTGCTTTGGTGTGCGCATCTCACACTTCAATTCTCGCGGTGCAAACGGATTATCCGCAACTGGCGCAAGAATACGTCGCAAGAGCGCAGGAATCCGCTTCGATCGATAGTACCATATATTATTACCGTAATGCAGCAGAACTATTCGAAACATACGAACAATGGGAAGAATTAGTCAATTGCTTAAACGAATTGGTGATACTTACTATTGACGAGGGCGAAATCGAGCAAGCGATGCTCTGGAACGAGCAGGCAACAAAAACCGCAACGGAACATCTCGGAGATAAACATCTTTCCACCGCTAAATCATACGATGCAGGCGGGCACCTGCTGTATGAAACCCACGAATTTGAGCAATCTCTGGAAAATTATAACCGGTCGCTTGCAATTAAACAATCGATACTTCCACCGGAACATTTCGAAATCGGACATTCTCACGTAAACATATCCCGTATTTACAGAAATCAAAAGCGATTTTTTGATTCACTTTCACATCTTGATATAGCACTTGATATCTATCGACGGGCATTTGGCGAGATACACACATTCGTGGCAAGCGCATATAACTACCTGGCTCTGCTGTATAAGGATATGCGGGATATCGGCAGAGCGATTTCATACAATAAGAAAACCATTGGAATTTACGAACAGCTCGAGCATGTGCCCATCTCAGATCTTGTCACCGGATACGGCAATCTTGCGCTTAGCTATATGCAGCTCGGGGATAACCGTAGCGCAAGCAAATATTTACATAAAGTGTTGGAGAAAGAACTTGAAATATTCGGCGAAGATCATCCGCGACTTGCACGAACGTATTACAACCTCGGTTTAGTGCATCGCCGTCGGGCTGACTATGACAAATCAATCGAATTTTATAACAAAGTTTTATCGATACTGACGGAAGCATACGGCGATTCGCATCCTTTTATACCTCGAACCTATTCGAATATCGGCGCCGCTTTTTTAAAAAAAGGAGATTATAAAAAAGCCGGGAAGTATTTCCACACCGTAATCGAATCTACCGATACACTGTCTACCGACCAAAAATTCTTTCGAAGTAATGTATATACAAACCTCGGATTGACCTACAGTTATATGGGTAACCATGGATTGGCGTTGAAATACCAGCATAAAGCATTGAATTTAAAAAAGGAAATATTCGATGCAGATCTACTCAATGTTGCAGATGCGTATACCAATCTCGCCGTCGCCCATTATTTTCAGAAAACCCATCAGGAAGCAAAATCGTATCTCCGTATAGCTCTCGATATATATTCACGTTACGCAACAGCAAACATACCGACGTGGAGCACGGCACATAAGCAGATGGGAAATGTCTTCCGGCAGATAGCCGAGTATGACAGCGCCCTCACCCATTACCAAAAAGCGATGGATATTTACCTCTCGGATGTTGCCGAAATTCCCAACAATCCTGAAATCGTGGATATACTAATTGCAAAAGCCGGGACATTGGTAGATAAATACTATAACAAGAGCAACAATCCACACGATCTTGAAGCTGCCGTTTCAACATTTCAAACAGCCATCGATGTTATCGAATACATACGGACGGGTTATACGACCGAACGGGCAAAGCTTCACTTTGGAAAGGACATACATGCAATTGCCGACAAAGCCATACAAGCAGCATTACTTCTCGATGAAATTCAACCGGGCAGCGGGTATCGTAAGAAGGCATACAACTTTGCGGAAATGAGCAGGGCAGCCGTTCTTCGTCAAACGATGCACGACGCTGGAGCGCGTTCACTCGCCGGTATTCCGGACAGCTTGCTGAGCCGTGAAGCGACGCTTCAGGCGGAACTTGCGTACTATCGTATTGAACGTGAAAAAGAACATGAGACCGAAGAGCTTAGGAGACATATACATAACAGATATTTTTCACTGCTGCTGGAACATCAACGCCTTATTGAGTTATTCGAGAAAGAATATCCACAATATCACGACATGAAATATAACAACGAATATGTATCCCCGGCAGGATTACAGGCATCCCTGGATAATTCAACAGCGGTATTGCAATTCTTTATGGGTGACAGCTTGATGCATGTTTTTTCCATTACAGAAAATGTATTCGATATACATACTATGCCTGTAAGCGCAAAGGTCGATTCGCTGGCGCATATATTTATTTCTTCTATACGAAGATTCGATCACGATAACTACCGGCAATCCGGGCGAGCATTATATTCATTGCTTATTCAACCATCTGAAAACATTATTCAAGAATACCGTGAAATGGTGATTATCCCCGACGGTATATTGCATTACTTACCTTTTGAAGCTCTACCGGTCGGTCGCACCGAAGATATTACACCTGAGCACGAAAACGATCATACAAATTTAGAGTATTTTATCACCAACCACACGGTGGTGTATCAAAATTCAGCGACGCTTTATGTAAATGCAATTCAGGTAAAAGGTGATCACATTTACGATCATGATTTTGCGGGTTTCGCACCTGTATTCGATGATAAGGAAGACGGATATATCGTCACAACAGATACCGGCGTCGATACACAGATGGATATTTCTCACGTCTTAAGATCGATCGAGTTAGAGGGCAGGTGGTTTGCCCCGCTGCCGAACAGCAAGAAAGAAGTGCAATCTATTCTTGCATTATTTAATAGTAATCACCTGCCCGCAACAGCTTTCTTCCATTCACGCGCTACGGATGCTGCATTGAGATCGTTATATGACCGGTATCGCATTATCCACATTGCAAGTCACGGATTTATCAATGAAACAAACCCTGATTTATCCGGGCTTCTATTCGCACAAGCAAACCCGGAAAACAATACAGAAATTAACGTTTTATATGCCGGAGAAATGTATACTCTCGATATCAAAGCCGATCTGATGGTCCTCAGCAGTTGCGAAAGCGGAATCGGTGATTTAATTCGCGGTGAAGGATTGCTGGCATTTACACGGGGATTACTCTATTCCGGTATACAGAATGTTATCGTCTCGCTGTGGAAGGTATTCGACGAACCGACGAAAAACCTCATGGTAAATTTTTACAAGCATGTTATCGCAGGACACGAATACGCATCGGCGCTGCGGAAGGCAAAACTTTCGATGATAGCCGACCCCTCAACCGCTTTTCCCCATTATTGGAGCAGTTTTATTCTTATCGGAACACAATAGAAATTGGTATTTTGGTCAATTTGCTATACCATTCGATTCTTAGTATATTTAATGATTGACACTAAAATTTCTTTAGTTTTCTCAAAACTTATATAATGAAATCCAAATCAAACAAAGAACAAGAAAAAGACGAAGTAATAAAAGCGCCTTCGGTTATCCCGACAGATTTACCGGTATTACCTCTGCGTGACGTAGTTTTGTATCCGTTTATGATCTTTCCCGTCCTTGTAGGACGTGAATCTTCACTTAAAGCGGCGTACAAGGCACTCGATCAGGAAAAATTCATATTTATTACCGCCCAGAAAGACCCGACGGTCGAAGAGCCAGGCGTCGACGATGTTTATCACGAGGGGACGGTCTCCCGGATTGTGCAGATACTCAAGCTTCCCAATGGATTGATCAAAATCCTCGTTGACGGCACGGTGCAGGCGCATGCCAAAAAATTCCGGCAAAAAGAGGAATTTATGGAAGTGGAAGTAGAACTCGTCCAACCGGAATTTAAAGAAACAGTCGAACTCGATGCTCAGATGCGACATCTTTCGAACTTGTTCAGCGATTACGTCAGATCAAGCCGTAATATACCATCTGAGGTGCTGGTAGTTTATGAAAATATCAAAGACCCGGTGCAAAAATTATATTACATCGCGGCAAATCTTTTTCAATCGGTTGAGGTGAAACAACGCATTCTGAAGCTTACGACATTGCACGAGCAATTGTACGAGCTTTCGCGAATTCTAAGCGGCGAGATCGATATACTTAAGCTTGAACAGGAAATCGATACGAAAGTTCACGACAATATTCAGAAATCGCAGCGTAAATATTTTATTCAGGAACAAATTAAAATACTGCAGAATGAACTCGGTGAAGATGAGGCATCCCCTGAAATAGCAAAGCTCCGCGAAAAGATCGACGCTGCCGGGCTGCCTGAAGAAGCACGGGCAAAAGCGGAAGAAGAACTCAATAAGTTGAAAAAGATCCCCTCTATGTCGCCGGAATATACCGTGAGCCGCAACTATCTGGATTGGATCGTTTCAATACCGTGGAAAGAATGCACCGAGGACCATCTTAATATCAAACATGTAAAAAAAATCCTCGATGAAGATCATTACGGTCTGGATAAACCGAAGGATCGAATAATCGAACACATCGCTGTTCTGAACCTCGTTAAACAAATACGCGGTCAGATACTTTGCTTTGTCGGTCCGCCCGGCGTCGGAAAAACGTCGCTCGGCCGTTCTATCGCGCGCGCATTGAACAGGAAGTTCGTCCGGTTCTCACTCGGCGGCATACGTGACGAAGCGGAGATTCGCGGTCATCGACGAACGTACATCGGTTCGATGCCCGGCAAGATCATTCAATCGATGAAACGCGCCGGCACGATAAATCCCGTAATGCTGCTCGATGAAGTGGACAAGCTTACTTTTGACTTCCACGGTGATCCGGCGTCGGCATTGCTCGAAGTGCTCGATCCCGAACAAAATCATACATTTGCCGATCATTACATCGAAGTCGATTATGATCTGTCGAATGTTTTGTTCATTACTACGGCTAACATCCGGCATGCGATTCCGCCGCCGCTGCAGGATAGAATGGAGATCATTGAATTACCAGGTTACCTTGCACACGAGAAAACGGAGATTGCGAAACGTCACATCATTCCGAAACAAATTCGTGCACACGGGTTAAAATCGTCGCAAATAAAGATCCACAATAAAAGTATTTCCAAAGTGATTGAAGAGTATACCAAAGAAGCCGGTGTACGTAATCTCGAACGTGAGATCGCCTCATTGATACGCAAAAGCGCCAAAGAGATTGTTGTGAAGCGTCAATCGAACGGACAGAACAAAATTCAAAAAATATCGATTGATCCGGAAAAAGTTGAGGAATATTTGGGAGTACCGCGGTATATCAAGAGACCGAAAGATGAGAGCCGCCGCGTCGGCATTGCCACCGGTCTTGCGTGGACAAGCGTCGGAGGGGAGTTGCTCAATGTCGAAGCGATGATTATGAACGGTAAGGAACGATTAAACCTAACCGGCAAGCTCGGCGACGTCATGAAGGAATCGGCTCACGCGGCGCTTAGTTACATTCGGTCCAATGCTCAGGCGCTTGAGATCGATCCGGATTTTTACAAGGGGAAAGAGATTCACATTCACCTTCCCGAGGGCGCCATTCCGAAGGATGGTCCTTCTGCAGGTCTGACTATGACTATGGCAGTTATTTCAGCAATTGCCAACCGGCGCACCAATCCTGAAGTTGCTATGACCGGAGAAATAACGCTGCGCGGCAAAGTGCTCGCCGTGGGCGGGTTAACGGAAAAATTACTCGCGGCAAAACGACACGGTATTAAAACGGTGCTCATACCCAAAGAGAATGAAAACTATATGATCGAAATCCCCGAAAAAGTTAAATCGGGCTTGAAAATTATTCCGGTTGGTACTATTATTGAAGCACTCGAGCACACATTTATGAGCGACGGCAGGAAAAAACGTCATTCATCAAAAACACGGAAAACAAAGAGAGAGAAAGATAACAGTGTTTAAACATATTGTTGTTCCGATTGATTTTTCGAAAACCTCGAGTGAGGCATTGCCGTATGCATATAAAATTGCGCTCAAGTACGGTTCAAAAATCACCTTGCTGCATGCGATAACAATGTTCGAGTATGATCCGCACAATGCAAAACACGGCTTTCATTCGATCGATGAGTTGTATGCAGGCATCGAGGCATCGGCCGATGCTTATTACAAGAACATTATTGAAGATGCGAATAAGCAATCCGGGGATTTGATCATTGAAAAAGTAACGGAGCGGGGTATTTCATCGCACGAGGTCATATTGGGCTATGCAAAAAAGAATAACGCTGACCTCATCGTTATGGCGACTCACGGAAGATCGGGGTTGTCGAATATATTGCTGGGAAGCGTAACCGAAAAAGTGATACAGACGGCGCCGTGCCCGGTACTGGTAGTCAAAAAACCAAAACATGCCGATTTGAAGAAACTTTTATTCAATAACATTTTGGCGCCGACGGATTTCTCGAAAAGCTCCCGGCATGCAATGGAATATGCAATCGCAATCGCCAAAAAATACCGCGCCCGCATCACGCTGATGCACGCAGTTGAGGTACGATTCCATCCCGCATATTACGCCGGTGGCGTGGAATCGATATTCGATCTGGATCCGGATGTTAAACCCCGG
This sequence comes from Ignavibacteriales bacterium, assembly GCA_003567775.1. Taxonomy (GTDB): domain Bacteria; phylum Bacteroidota; class Ignavibacteria; order T3Sed10-11; family T3Sed10-11; genus T3Sed10-11. The sequence goes on from PWYR01000064.1 coordinate 7,610, forward strand.
ATTCAGGCGCGGCTTGAAGCGTTTTTACAATCATTCGATTTAACCGGCATTGAAGTGACTTCTTATGTTACCGACGGCGATTCGCATAATGAAATCGTGAAAACGGCTCAATCGCAACAACACGATTTGATCGTGATGTCAACACGCGGGCACGATGAAATCGCCGAATATCTGATCGGCAGTACAACCGACCGTGTAATTAAACGCGCACCGTGTCCGGTGTTTGTGGTACGATAAAGATATTAAAATAAGTATAATGGAACGGTGTTTCACTTAATTTTATAATAGTATTTTAAATTTTAGTATTCTATGACCTACATCGTTACAGCCCGGAAATGGCGCCCGACAACTTTTAAAGACGTGGTCGGGCAGGCGCATGTCAGCGCGACATTAAAGAACGCAATTCAACAGAATCGTCTCGGTCATGCATACATCTTCAGCGGCCCGCGCGGCGTCGGTAAAACCACTATTGCGAGGATTCTCGCGCGTGTCTTGAACTGTGCGGAACCGGTAAACGGCGATCCTTGTAATCAATGCGAATCGTGCCAAGAAATAAGCGGCGGCAGAAGCGTCGATGTGTTCGAGATCGACGGCGCGTCAAACCGCGGCGTCGAAGAAATCCGTAATTTACGTGAAGCAGTACGATACGCCCCGGCAAAATCCAAATATAAAGTGTACATCATCGATGAAGTACACATGCTTACAAAAGAAGCATTCAACGCACTGCTTAAAACACTTGAAGAGCCGCCGTCGCATGTTCTTTTCATATTCGCAACAACCGAGGTTCACAAGGTTCCCGCAACCATCCTTTCCCGTTGTCAACGGTTTGATTTCCGGCGCATTGCAATTAACGATATAATCGAACGTCTGCGATTTATTTCTAAAGAGGAAGCTATAACAATCGACGACGATGCACTGCTCTATATTGCCAAAAAGGGAGACGGCTCGATGCGGGATGCGCAAAGTATATTCGATCAGGTAGTTGCATTTTCCGGAACGTCCGTCACTGCAGAACAGGTACTCGAAACCCTGAATATAGTCGATCAGGAACTGTATTTCGAAGTTACCGAAATCCTGCGTGCACAGGATACAAAACGGGGCTTACAACTGGTGGCTCAAATTGTTGATAAGGGATATGACATGCGGGAATTCCTGAGCGGTCTTGCAGAACACATGCGCAACCTGCTCACCGTGACCACTACCGGTTCATCCGACCTTATAGAGACATCTGCAGAATACAGGGATCGATATACGGAGGAAGCAAAGCATTTCAGCGACGTCGATCTGATCCGTTATCTCCGTGCGACACTCGAACTGCACAAAGAACTTCGCTGGAGTCTACAGCCCCGTATCCGGCTTGAAAGCGGTATTATTGAGTTGATTAAGATGGAAAAAACTGCTGATATACAAACTCTTGTAACACGCCTCGATGAATTAAAAAAAAACAGCCCGGATAACACAGACATCCCGATAATGGGAAGTGCAACTGCGGGATGGAATAATCCGACCGGGGATACGGAGAAAAATACGCCGCGGGTATTATCGTTCTCAAATCCGTCACCGGGAATGGTTCGTGATAACCCACCCGCTAAATACACACCTCAGCCGTCATCGATGAAAATCATAACCGCCGAAGAAGCATTTGCACGCTGGGATGAATTCGTCGGTGCGGTGAGAACGGCACGCATCAATCTGGGTTCGGTGCTCAGTCAGTCAAAATTGGTCGATGTAAAGAATGGTTGTGTACAACTTTCATGTGAAAACGATTTTCAATTAAATACACTTCGACGCAGCAAAGAGTATTTAGGAGAAATATCTAAACGCGTATTCGGAGCTGCGGCGCCGTTTGAGATCACAATGAGTCAGAAACAGAAAAAGCATAACGGAGAGGAGAAGAAAGAACACCCGATTATTGAAGCGATGCGCCGTGAGCTGGGCGCGGAGCCGATGTGAGAATGTCGTAAATAAAAATTGTTCATAACGACTTTTTCTCATTACCAGTTCTACCTCGTCGCATAGCTTCCTTCGCCCGTTTGGAATATTCGAGTAATTTTGCATCCACCCGTCCGAATACACTGTCTGCTTCAAACTTACCCGATTTCAGCCGTTTCCCTGCTTTCACACCGGTCAATAATTCGATCCCTTCCTCCACTGTCTTGATTGCATAGATATGAAACTTTCCCTTCTCGACTGATGCAATCACGTCTTTTCGCAGCATTAAATCCTTCATATTCTGATACGGGATAATTACTCCCTGATCACCGGCTAAGCTACGGGCTTTACACACATCGAAAAATCCCTCAATTTTGATATTCACACCGCCGATGGGTTGTATCTCGCCCTTCTGATTCACCGAGCCGGTAACGGCAATTCCCTGCTTTATGGGCAGCCCGGAAAGACTCGAAAGAATGGCATATATTTCTGTCGATGATGCACTGTCACCGTCCACACCGGAATATGACTGTTCGAAACAAATGCTGGCATTGAATGCAAGCGGTTTATCCTGCGAGAACATCCAGTGAATATATCCCGTTAAAATCGCAACTCCTTTACGATGTACCCGGCCGCTCAGATCGGCTTCCCGTTCAATATTGAGAATATTTCCCTTTCCGATAGAAGTCTTTGCGGTAATGCGGGTAGGTTTACCGAACGCATGTTCGCCGAGATCGTATACCGCCAGACCGTTCACCTGACCGATCTCCTCTCCTCCGGTTGCGATCATAATCGTGCCGTCCTGAATCAATTCCTGAATCTTCGATTCAACAAGCCGCACTCTGTCGACACGTTCCTCGATTGCGCGTTCAACATAGGTTCCAGTGACTGAGGATGCGCCGTCTTTCTTCGCCCAGTAATTCGCTTCCCGGATTATATCCGCTATCGCATTGAACCGTGTTGAGAGTTTGTTTTTCCTGCCCGCGATTCGTACACCGTACTCGACAACTTCACCGATCGCATCCCGCTCAAATCGCATGAGATTTTCCTCATCGGATATCATCTTAATAAATGCGCTGTAGTTGCCGATGTGTTCTTCATTACGCTCCATTTCGACATCAAAGTCGGCGCGTACTTTGAATATCTTTTTAAAATCTTCGTCGCGGGCATACAATAGGTGATAGAGGAAATCATCGCCGATCATAATCACTTTGACGTCGATATCGATCTGTTCGGGTTTCAAACCGCTTGATGAAAAGAACCACGATTCATACGATTGAATATCCACCAGGCCGGTTCGCAGCGTCCGTTTGAGATCCGGCCATACACCCGGTTCGATAAGCGTATCGAGTGCATTCAAAACAAGATAACCGCCGTTTGCTTTTAAGAGCGATCCCGCTTTAATTTGGTTGAAATCGGTTCTCCACACCCCGCGGCTGTCGAATGTACGCTCGATAGTCCCGAATAAATTGCGATACTTCGGATTTGTTTCAATAACTATTGGAATATTTTCTTGTTCGGAGTTATCGACAATAACATTGACTTTATATTCGGCAAAAGAATCATCCTGTTGTTGAGGCATGGGAAATTGCATCTGCTGCGTCTGCTGTTCATCTTTGCGAAAACGGTCGAGGTTTTTCATAACGCTTTTACACACGTCGTCGAGATACTGCGACACCTTTTCGTCCGTATACTTGGATGCAATTTCCGAAATGTTATCTTTCACGGCCGGAAGGATTATCTGCTCATCGAGTTTTTCAAGCGCTTCGCGTGCTCTACGCTCGATATTTTTCATCTCACGAAATACAGTTTCCATATGCGCCGTCAAATTCGAATACTGTTCGTGATATTTCTTCAGGTCGTCTTTGCTGATCTTTCCCTCTTTTACTTGCGACTCAAGCTGATCTATTGCAACTGGTTTATCATTGACCACCGGTGCTATTTCCGGTCTGACCATCGATCCGACCTGCACCTGTATCATTTCGAAACCTTTTTCCCGAACCTTTTTCTCGAAATCGCGCAACACGGTGCGCTGACGATTTTGAAAATGTTCTATTGTCTCCTTTCGCTTATCCTGAAAACGTTTACCCTCAAGAATTGCCGGAATTGTCTTTTTCAAATCCTCAACGAAGGCGAGCATATCTTTTTCAAATTCTTTCCCTTTTCCGGCAGGAAGCCGGATCATCAACGGGCGGTCTGAATCGTGGAAGTTATTGACATAACAAAGATCTTCGAGATTTTGATGATCCTGTTCAAGCTCCTGAAGCAGCCGTTTGATCGTCGTCGTACGACCGGTGCCTGCTAAACCGGACACAAAAATATTATACCCGAAATGCTTCATCTCAAGCCCGATGCGAATGGACTTCAACGCACGTTCCTGACCGATTATATCCACGGAAGATACGGCATCGTCGGTTGATGCAACCGTTATATCCTTATCAGTCCATCGCCAGCGAAGATCTTCAACCGGTACTCTTAGAGAATGGGACCTTGATGCATTTTGAGGGGATTTACCGGATCGTTGCGCTCGCTTCGCCATATCGGGTTTCCTTTAAAATAAATAATCTTTACGATTTGCATAAAAAGCACTGAGTATACCGATCATAATCATTTTTGAAAAAAGTGCTGATCCGCCATAGCTCAGGAACGGAAGAGGAATGCCAATGACCGGCGTTAAACCGATTGTCATTCCAACATTGATAACGGTATGAAAAAAGAGAATACCTATAAAACCGATCGTAACAAGACTTGCGAACTTATTCTTAACGGCCGATGCAATCCGAACACCCCTGAGAAAAACTATTCCCAGTAATATCAGCACGACCGACGCGCCGATAAAACCGAATTCCTCGCCCGGCACACAAAATATAAAATCTGTCCACTGTGCCGGTATAAAATTCAATTGTGTTTGCGTGCCGTTGAGAAAACCCTTGCCAGTTAAACCACCCGAGCCTATAGCAACTTTAGATTGTATGACATTATAACCGACACCGAGCGGATCGCTGCCCGGATCAATAAAATTTGCAATACGGTTTTGTTGGTGCGGGGCAAGTCGCTCGTAAAAAAATTGAACCGAGACGGCGATAGCCGAGTTCAATCCGAATACAACGGCGGATAAAAAGCCATTCCCGCGAATAAGAATAAGCGCTACAAGTAAAAGCCCGAGTGCAATAAGAAGGGGAGTAGTACCGATGAGGGCGGCAAGTCCCACAAAAAAGGGAGCGACAAGAATAACTACAACAAACGGCGATGCCCCTGCCCAATAGACTACCGGAATATACATGAGGAAAAAGATAAGAGAGGTTCCGACATCGGCCTGCATCAAAACAAGCCCCATCGGGAGGGCGACAATGGCGCCGGCAGTAAATAATGTTTTAAATGACTTGATATTGATATTATTTTTTGAGAGGTATAGCGCCAGCACTAATATCGTTGTTATCTTTGCAATTTCCGAGGGCTGAAAACTGAATGGACCCACTTCAAGCCACGCCGTCGTTCCTGCAACCGTTTTACCCAAAAACGGAACAACGGCAAGCACACAAAGTATTGCAACATGTGAAATGACCGCAATCATCTCGATTGTGCGCGGTGAAATAAAAAGCATTGCTGCCATACCGATACCACCGAGAATTGCCCAAACTAATTGACGCTTAAAAAATAATGAAGCGCCGGCATCGTACGTGGCGCTGTATATCGAGACAAGCCCGATTGCTGTAAGCAATAGCGCACAAAAAATAATTACCCCGTCGAATGTCGAACCGTTTGAGATATTTATTTGGCTTCGCTCTAATCTCATCTATTATCACTTCCGTTTGATGGTTGATCCTGAACTACCGGAACGGTGCGTCGCGGTTGATCGTGAATAATGGTGCTCTGTAAGTATTGTTCGATTAAACGACCTGCAACCGGCGCCGCATGCACTCCGCCGTATCCGACATTTTCAATAACAACGGCGATGGCGATTTGCGGATTATCGTACGGAGCAAAACCTATATGCCATGCATGACCTTCTCCGTGTGGATTTTGTGAAGTACCGGTCTTTCCGGCTGAAGATATACCGCGAATTTGCGCACGGCGCCCGGTACCTCCGTCTGCATCAACCACTTTATTCATTCCACGACGAATTATTTCCCATGTTCTTTCGGAGAGGTGGATATTTCCTGTTTCATACGAAAGCTCGGAAATTCTACGTGAATGAGAATCATAAATATGGCTGACAAGATGCGGCCGATGATACTCTCCTTTATTGGCAAATAACATTGCATACACTGCCATCTGCAGCGGCGTTACACTTAACTCGCCTTGACCGATCGCAAGACTGATTAAGTTACCACGAGTCCATTGACCGACGCCGTATACCCGATTATAATAATCGGTATCGGGGAGTATTCCTGCCGTTTCATCCATACTACCGATACCCGTTCGCCGGCCGAATCCAAATGCTCGTCCATATTGCGACCAATGTTCGAACCCAACCCTGAGAATTAATTGATAGAAAAATACATTGCATGATCTCTGAATTGCTTCCACCACATTCACATCTCCATGCCCCTCCGGTCTATGGCAACGATACACGCCTCTACCCAAACGATACCAACCCGGACAATGCATTGTTGTTCGCTCGTTTATTATTCCCTCTTCGAGCGCCGCAGCCGCAAGAACCATTTTATAAGTCGACCCGGGTGGATAAATTGAAGAAACAGCTCTGTTAAACAATGGACGTGAGGTGTCGGCATTAAACGCCGTCCATACATCGGGCGGAGTTACACCGCTGAAATATGATAGATCGTAATCCGGTTTACTCACGAGCGTTAAAATACCGCCTGTTTGCGGATCGATCGCAACAATCGAACCTTTATTATCACCGAGCAAATCTTCCGCCAATGTTTGTAGATCGGCATCGATAGTTAAGAAAAGATCAAATCCTTCGCGAGGTGGAACATTTTTTCGTCCATCAGAATACCGGGAAACAAATTGCCCCCAGGAATTGACCACAACATACTCAAAACCCCGTTCGCCGCGTAGCACGTTTTCGTAGGAAGCTTCAATACCGGCTGAACCGATAACATCCCCGGGACGATAAGCATCCGGCATTTGCGAAAGTTGGCGTTCAGAAATCTCTTTTGTATACCCGAGCACATGAGACATTCGCGCGCGTGAATTATAATGCCGTTTTGCCTCGACTACATACCCAACCCCGGGATAACGGTGGCGATTTTCTTCGAGATGAACAATCACTTTATAATCAACGTCCCGATGTATTTTACTCGGTACAAACCGCGACCATGATCGGGCGCGTTGAATACGGTTGGTAAGCACCTGCTCATCGAGATTGAGTAATTTCGCAAGATCGGGAATGATTTCATCCCGGAACTCTCTTGGCGTTACAGTAACGGTGTACGATGGTCTGTTATCGACAATAAGTCTGCCGCGCCGGTCATACATCAAACCGCGCACCGGTTCACTAAGTATAGTTCGTACACTGTTATCGCGTGATTTTTTACCCCATTCATCCTGATAGACAAGCTGCAACTGGTAGAGCTTGCCGATCATTACAAGCAATGTTAGCACAATGATCGTATTAAATATCTTTTTTCGTATATCCGAGCCGAAATACCCGTTACTCATTGATCTTCATGAAATTATGTACGTATAAGTTTCGATTGTGAATTATAATAAAAAAACAATATGAGTGAAATGAACACTGTATAAACCGTTGAACCGATAATAAATTTAAAAACAACTTCAGTAATGGAAACCGGAAGACCCTGAAACAGAAACGCAAAGTGAATTATATTGTGTACGATAGCAGCTACCGCAACGACGATAAAAAAAGTATAGGTGCCGAGTGTCTGAAGTGGATTCATTTCATTATAAAAATAACCTGCGGTAAAACCCGCAATAGTCTTTGTCAGTGCACTTAATCCTAAAAAGTCTCCGCTCACAATATCGATCATAAAACCGACAATAAAGCCGAACACCGTCCCGGCTATCTGTCCTTCACGCAGTGCAATCAGCACAACAAAAATGAGCAATACATCCGGTGTAACTCCGACCAGCGATATAAACGGAATAAGTGTTTTTTGTACAATTACAAGAACGATCAAGATCAGTACATAACGAGCATAGTGCATCATACGTGCTCGTTATCTCTGTTCAATATGTTCTTCAATGGCTAATTTCTCCTCATCTGCTGTATAGAGCATTACAAAGACTTCTTCAAGGCGTGAAAAATCAACTCCCGGTCGAATTCGTATATCTTTTGTGAGTAGACCCGGAATTATATCCACGCGAGAAACTACTCCGATATAAATACCCGGGGGATATACATTGCTATATTCGGATGTTACCACAACGTCGCCTTCATTTACGTCAAGAGTCTTCGCTACGTTATTTAAGTGCAATCCCGTTGAGCCGTCCCATTGAATAATGCCGTCGACGCGCGTGCGCTCTACCTTCGCGCTAGCGCGAAAATCCCGATTAAACAATACCTGTCCGACTGAGTAATTCGCTGCAACGATAATTACCCTCCCAACCAAACCCGATTCGGTGATGATGGGCATGTGCTCGCGTACGCCGTGTTTACTTCCCACGTTCAACGTCACTGTTTTTCGAAGAGGATCTACGGATTGACCAACTACTCGTGCGGGAACTAAATCATACGGCGCCCGTTCCTGAAACTGTATCATCCTGCGCAACCGGATATTTTCGAGCCGCGCGTCGCGAAGCTGATACACTTCATCTGCAAGCTGAATGTTCGCGCGACGCAGCCGTTCATTCTCCGCGCGCAATGCTACCGTTTCCGTAATCAGCGATACCGGCTCATGCAGAATTCCAAGTCCCGCAATTGTGTACGCACGAAGCTGTTTAATCTGGGGGTTATCGTTTAGCGGAAACAACGCGACCGAAACAGCAATGAGAATAGCCAGTACAGCATATTCTCTATACACCCTTATAATATTCAGAAACCGTGTCATACTATTAAGTATACAAAACAGTTCAAATCAACGCAACCGAACTAATAATTTCGTCCTTTAAGCAATACTTTCGAAAAACGCGACAAGTCTTCAAGTACTTTACCCGTTCCGAGTACAACTGCGGTCAGGGGGTCTTCGACAACGTGAACGGGAATACTTGATTCCAGCCGGATTCGCTCATCAAGTCCCTTCAGCAATGCTCCGCCGCCGGTTAACATAATCCCGCGATCGAGAATATCGCTGGATAATTCCGGTTCGGTTTGTTCAAGCGTCAGTCGAACCGCGTTTACAATAGTAGTTATCGCCTCGGACAATGCTTCACGGATTTCGACGGAGCTAATATCGATTGTTTTCGGAATACCATTTACCAGATCGCGTCCTTTTATCGCCATGGTCTGTTCTTCTTCGAGCGGCATAGCGGAACCGATCTTGCATTTTATATCTTCGGCTGTCCGTTCGCCGACGAGCATATTATGGTTCCTCTTAAGATATTGAATAATAGCATTATTCATCTCGTCGCCGGCAAACCGTATTGACTCTTCATTGGCAATTCCCGAGAGTGTTATAACTGCTATCTCGGTCGTTCCGCCGCCGACATCAATAATCATATTCCCGACGGGCGCCTCCACATCAAGACCCACGCCGATTGCTGCTGCCATCGGTTCTGCAATGAGATGTACCTCACGCGCTCCGGCATGTTCTGCCGAGTCGCGAACTGCCCGCTTTTCTACCTCTGTAATCCCGCTGGGAACGCATATAACGATACGCCTGCCCGGTAACCAATTGGCATTTATCTTTTTAATAAATGCACGAAGCATTCCTTCCGCAATCTCAAAATCCGCGATTACACCATCCCTTAACGGACGTATAGTCCGAATCTCATTATGCGTTTTCCCGACCATCTCACGCGCTTCATTCCCAATCGACACGATCTTTTTTGTGTCACGGTTAAAAGCAACGATTGATGGCTCGTTTAAGACAATACCTTTTCCTCGAACATAAATAAGAGTATTTGCCGTACCCAGATCGATCGCAAGATCAGCGGAAAACATTGATAATAATCCCATGCTTAGAAAGTCCTCATCTATTTAGTTATAAATTTATCCCATTCATCGATATTAATGCCTGAAGTGCCTAATACCGGTAAATACCATTGAAATATTGTTTTCATCCGCAGCGTCTATAACTTCCTGATCACGAATTGAACCTCCCGGCTGAATAATTGCAGTTGCGCCCGCGCGTACAAGTTCAATGACGCCGTCGGCAAACGGAAAGAAACCATCGCTTGCCACAACACTGCCAGACAGCTCAAAGCCGGCATCTTGTGCCTTATTAACGGCAATTTTTGAAGAATCAACACGCGACATCTGTCCGGCGCCGATTCCCAAAGTTTGGTCGCTGCGCACGAAGATAATCGCATTCGACTTTACATGTTTCGCAACCCGCCACGCAAAGAGCAATGACTCGAATTCGTTATCACCCGGCTTCCGTTTCGTAACTACTTTCAGCCGATCCTTTGTTACACGCTCGGTATCTTTATCCTGAACGAGCAAACCACCATATACGCTTCGAATATCGAGATCGTCCAAAATCCGTAAATCGATCAGTTGTTTTATGATTCGGCGATCTTTCTTTTTCTGAAGAAAAGCAAGCACATCCTGATCGAATGCCGGAGCAACAATCACTTCGGTAAAAATCTTATTGACTGCTTGAGCAGTGTCCATATCCAGCGGTCTGTTAACCGCTACTATACCACCAAATGCAGATAACCGGTCGCATTGATATGCCTTAAGATAAGCTGCCGAAAGAGAATCGTCGCTTGCAACCCCGCACGGGTTGTTATGCTTAATAATCACTGCCGTCGGCCGATCAAATTCGCTGATTAACTGCACAGATGCAGAAATATCCAAAATGTTATTAAACGATAATTCTTTACCGTGTAAGTGCTCAAAGTACTGAAAAAAACTACCGTAAAGCGCCGCTTTCTGATGCGGATTTTCACCGTAGCGCAACGCCATCTCTTTATTCAGAGACAACGTTACCCTGCCGGGCAGATCAGTCGTCTCGTGTGCAAAGGAATTAAAATATCGTGCTATTACCGCATCATAATGCGCTGTGTATTGGAAAGCTTCCCGCGCGAGATTAAACAATGTTTTATCTGCAATCGATCCGTTGTTTGAGTCAAGTTCGTTTATAATGTCTGCATACCGCTCAGGATTTACAACGACCGCACGATGTTTAAAATTTTTAGCAGCAGCGCGAATCATTGTCGGACCGCCGATATCGATCTGTTCAATAGCGGATTCAATCGACGCCGAATTACCGGATATCGTTTCCTCAAACGGATAAAGATTTACAACAGCCAATTCTATCGGTTGTATGTTATGCGAAGCAAGCGTTTCGGTATCCGGGAGAACATCGGAGCGTGCAAGTAATGCACCGTGAATTGCCGGGTGCAATGTCTTCACTCTGCCGCCAAGAATTTCGGGGTAACCCGTTACTTCCGATACCAATGTTACAGGTATGCCCCTCTCGCTAAGTTCTTTCGCTGTACCGCCTGTTGATATTATCTCAATACCTCGCTTATGCAACGCCTGTGCAAATTCGATAATCCCTCTCTTATCTGAGACACTAATAAGTGCGCGTTTAATAGTAATCAAATTTATGTTCCTTTACTGTTGCAGGTAAACTCGTCTGCCATGTATGGATAATCGTCCTTCGGCAAATAATGCAATGGCTCTTGAATATATTTCGTGTTCAACCTGAAGTACCCGTTGTGAGAGCGATTCCGGAGTATCATCATCATAAACTCTTACCGGTTCCTGAAGTATTATCGGACCGTGATCGTACTCCTCATCGACGAAATGAACGGTAACCCCGGTTACTCTTACACCATATTCTATCACTGCATTATGCACGCGCATTCCGTACATACCAACTCCACCGAACGCCGGCAGCAATGCCGGATGTATATTCATAATCCGGTTACGATATCGAGATATAATCGCTGATGGTATTTTTTTCAGATATCCGGCGAGTACAATAAGACCGATATCAAATTCATCAAGAACCGACAACACAACACCGGTGTACTCTTCATCCGACTCAAAATCTGACGGGTTTAGATACCGGTGTGGTATTCTTTTCTCAACAGCAATGTTAAAAATACCGGCGTCACTCTTATTACTGACAACTACAGAAATACGCGCATTAATCTTTCCCCCGTCTATATTATCAAGTATTGCCCGGGTATTTGATCCCCGACCGGACGCAAATATCGCAATATTAAACACCCTTACCAATCGGATAAATGATTTATTATTGAAAGTATCAGAAATTTACAGATAAATACCGCTATTGTCAATAAAAACAATGATTTTTAATATCAAATTTTGTAAATTTTCCGAAAATTACCATACAATCGGTGGCAAAATTGACATTTAGAACATTTTTTTGTAACTTATTTGTCTTAATTATAGAAGCACCCATAAAGCATTTTGAGGAATTACGATCAATGTTTGCAGTGGTTGAAATTCAGGGGAAACAATATAAATTATCCCCGAAAGATACGATCAGGGTTGAGAAATTACCGAATAAAGTCGGCGACAAAGTAAGTTTTGATACGGTGTTGCTTATATCCGATGATAAAAAAACAACTATCGGCACACCTATACTCGATGGTCATTCTGTTAAGACAAAAGTACTTGAGCATGGCCGCGGTGAAAAAGTAATTGTTTTCAAAAAGAAACGCCGCAAAGGATATCAGGTAAAACGTGGACACAGACAAGAATACACCACGTTGCAAGTTGATAAGATTTCATAAGTATTTTTTTGCAGAGGTGAGAATATGGCACATAAAAAAGGTCTCGGAAGCACAAAGAACGGTCGTGACAGCGTTGCGAAACGTCTCGGCGTTAAGGCATTCGGCGGACAACGAGTAACAGCGGGCAGCATAATCGTGCGCCAGCGTGGCACCAAACTTCATCCCGGCATTAACGTCGGCAAAGGAAGCGACGATACGCTCTTCGCAACATCCGACGGAGTTGTGCAATTTCAAAGGTTCGGAAAAGACAGAAAACGAGTTAACATTATAGCCGAAGCATAAACACTTCGGCTTTTTTATTATTTTACGAGATCCGCAATTCTTCACCGCGGCAAGCGGTTTAAACCTACCAATAATTGATTCGAAGGTTAAGTATAGCTAATCAATCCAATCCCATAAACAGCAAACGGAGCACATCATGAAAGTTACAGTAGTTGGTGCAGGAAATGTCGGTGCAACAACCGCACATATACTCGCGAACAAAGAACTCGCGAATGAAATCGTTCTTGTTGACATCGTTGAAGGTATTCCGCAGGGCAAAGCCCTTGATATGTACTCAGCGATGCCGGTGGAACGAACCGATACTCGCATCATCGGAACCAACGGTTATGACGAAACAAAAGATTCCGACCTCGTAATAATAACAGCGGGTCTACCTCGCAAACCCGGTATGAGCCGTGACGATCTGCTTGCAAAAAATACCGAAATCGTGAAATCGGTAACGGAACAGGTTGTCGCACAATCGCCGAATTCAATTCTCGTTATCGTTTCAAACCCGCTTGATGTTATGACCTATGTTGCATATAAGGCAAGCGGTTTTGAAAAAAATCGCGTTATGGGTATGGCGGGGGTGCTTGATTCGGCGCGATTCAGAACGTTTATTTCAATGGAGCTTAATGTATCGGTAGAGGATGTCTCGGCATTCGTACTCGGCGGGCATGGCGATTCAATGGTTCCGCTGCCGCGTTATTCAACAGTCGCCGGTATTCCTCTTCCCGATTTAATGGATAAAGAAACGATCGACCGTCTCGTTCAACGTACCCGCAACGGCGGCATCGAAATCGTCAATTTTCTAAAAACAGGGAGTGCATACTATGCACCTGCATCTTCGAGCGTGGAGATGGCAGAAGCAATTATTAAAGACAAAAAACGCATTCTGCCGTGCGCCGTATGGCTCGAAGGTGAATATGATTTGAACAATGTCATGGTCGGTGTGCCGGCAAAACTCGGTAAAAGCGGCGTCGAAGAAATCATACAGATAAAACTCAATCCTGAAGAACAGGAAGCGCTGAATAAATCGGCAAGCGGTGTACAAGCTATGATGGGAAAAGTTAACGTCTAAAAGTTGCCTGCAATCCCGGGTCGTCGTACGCAACACGCCCCGGGATTCAGTTCGTATCTTTTAAACCTTTCTTAGGGCCGGTGTATAACGACATACGCACCTCACAGCCGGTATCGTTAGCAATAATTTCAACTTCATCCATAAGTGTTTGCATTAAAAATAATCCGCGACCGCTCTCTTTTAACAAATTTTCTTCGTCAAGCGGATTCGGTATTTTCTCCGGATCAAACCCGCCGCCTTCATCACAAACTCTTATAACGATATAATTCTTCTTGATAGTTATATCCACCGTGACCGATTTCTCCGGCGTAGCTTTGTTGCCGTGCATAATCGCGTTGTTTACCGCTTCGGTTGTCGCAACAAGCAGTTTATGAAATTCTACCTCATTTAGCCGAAGTCGATCATTAACGCTTTCTAAAAACGGTTCAACTTTTGAAATATTTTCCGGTATGCTTTGAAACTTTAAATTGAACTGATTTTGTGTATACGACAATTGAAAGCCTCCCTATAAATGACGGTGATAGTATTAAAAACGTGCGCCTATATCAATGGATAAATTTGGTATACTGGAAAAATACACCGAGTCGCGATACTGCATCTCATACCAACCTCGCACCGTCAACCTCAAGCGATTATCAATATTCCAATAGATAAAGCACGTTGGACCGATGTTCCTAATCTGTGTTTCGAACTCTCGCTCACGTTGAATGTATCGATATCTGTTCCGATTAAAATAGCGAATCCCTCCGGCAAAGGCAATTGATCCCGGACGAATGTCATACCGGATCGATGCAATGAGTGTTAATTCTTCAAACGAATGCAGCGGACGCTCTGCAAATGCACTCCATCGCAACTCTCCGCGTTCATATCTGCGGTAATGTGAGAAAAAATCCAGCCGGACATTTTCGGTCAAGCGTACCCGGCTCGAATCAATCAACCCCACCTGGCGGTATGAAAGACTGCGCAAACCGGTAACCATATCTTCAAAATCATAGACGGTATAGTTCGCAAGCACCTCAAAGGCATTTGTGGTTTTGAACCAATCGGCCGGTTCATAGGTAAGCGCGGGTGTAAAACGTAATACACGGTTCCAATTATTATTCGCGCTCCGTTGTGCGCGTAAATACACGACATGTGTCATAACAAGATCAACGGCAAGATCGAGCGTCAGGTATCTATTCAAATTGTGCCGTGTACCGGTAAAGAAAAGCAATCGCAATTCATCCCTGTCATCAAAATTGAGCGGGCTTGGTGTATCGTACCGTAATATCGATGATGAGCCGGCGAAAGTAAGGTAATGTCCCCGCGTAAGTCTGACGTTTCCTTGTGTCGCGAGGGTCGTTCGCTGAGCAATATTGTTCTTCCTGAATTCACTTGACGCCCTGTCTTCAACAAACGAAGAAGGAAGATCGGGATCGATTGACGTGAGCCCGTGTTCTTCCGATCGCTCATGGTACGTTAGATGAGACATACCGCTAAAACGTTCACTGAAAGTATATCTGAGACCCAATCGTATGTTCATCGAGAACTCGTTTACAGATGTATCGAAGAGATAACCTGTAAACGGCGTTGTTGGTTGATAAAAATATCCCCGTGTTACCGTTCGCCAATCAATTGAGGTGCTGATTATCCTGACTATATTTCTCCGCAATGCATAGTGTATACCGCCGGATGTGCCCATCCGTCTATCAAACCGTTGATCGATATTCATCGATACGTTAAACAAATCTTGTGTCCGGTCGTCCGCCGGAAAATAAAATTCTCTCCGTGAATAAGTATAGTACGTCCCGATATTAATGAATGTCTGCGTATCGAATTCACGGTCCACATCAACCCGCAGAAAATGACTCGCCGTGGTGCGGGGATCAACCCTCTGAAGCGAAAACTGGCCGTCGATATTCAAGAAAGTTTCGGCGTATTCAATATTATCGCCGCGAAGCCGCGCAAGATAAGAGATACCGCGATCGGTTCTATCGGCTTGACGATCTACGGTATATCCTATATAGGGTGCAATTGTCACGTTGTCTACAGGGCGGAATCCTATGCCGGTATGAGCATTTGCTATCGCGGCGTCGTTTAATCCGGTAATTTGGTTATCCGAAAGAAATAGCGACGAACTGCTTACACGAACATCAAAACGATCGGTCAACCGTCTGCCTCCCAGAAAACGAAGCTCCTGCTGATCTTTAATAAATTGGCGATCGGTGCGGATCAAACTTGAGCGAAAACGCTCGTCCAGCATTAAAAACCATCGATCGTTAACATAATTCGTGCGATGGTTGAATGACCATTGATAACTTGATAATAACCGTTCAAACGACAGAGAGCTATTATTCGGGGTTTCGGATGTATCGGAAATAACGATTGCTTCGCGTCCGAACAGCCCTGTATCGGATAATTGCGCATTGAGATTCAGCATGAGACAAGCAGTCATACATAGTAAATATGCATATCTCATCTTAATAACCATTACTAAGTAAAGAGGTGATTTCGAAAAATATTCCAAAATTTTCGTCTATTAATTTCCGTAATAATCGATACTACCGGGGCATATTTTTCCCGTCCTTTTGCATCGCGGGTAAGCGTTGTTCCGGCGGTATACATTCCCATAGTTTCAACCAACATCGACCGTTGTATTTTCTTTTTCACAATCGACGGTATCGCCGCAATTGCAACCGTAAGCGGATCATGCATAAAACCGCCGTTAAACGATTCCGCCCTTTTATGATACTCCATATAAAATTTTGTTACATCATATATAAATCGCGATATGAGTGAATTACTCTTACCGCTTAACCGAACGATTTCTTCGCGTTTTAACGGTACGGTTTCAGTAACGTTCAGCGGCACAACCGTTAATGGTATCCCCGATCGTGCAACCACATCCACGGCATCCGGATCAACATAGTAATTAAACTCCGCCAGCGGTCCAGTATTTCCCCGGTATCCGAACGATCCCCCCATACTGATTATCTCTTTCACACGCCGCATAGTTCGTTTATCTTTTAAAATTGCACGTGCAATATTCGTCAGAGGCCCGGTTGCAATGACCGTTATCGGCGTTTCCGATTTTTTTATCGTGTCAAGAATTAACGGCGCCGCCCGTTCCGTCCGGATTCGGGCTTTATATCTATCATATTTCTTTCGAGTATTTCCCAATCCGTCTTTACCATGAACTTCCGGGGCGCGAAAACGTGTCCTACGCAAAGAGACCGACGATCCTCTACCGAACCGAACGCCGTTATGATCCGTTAAACCTAAAACCGTTTTAGTACTTTCGGTAACTTCATCTACATGGACGTTGCCGCTGACCGTGGTAATCGCTTTAACTGTAAGTTGTGGTAATTTTAGTGCAAGTAAAATAGCTATTGCATCGTCAACGCCTGTATCGACATCAAGTATCACGGATCGTTTCATTTCGATGAAACCGTTGAGAACACATCATATACCGTGTGTTTCGGCCGGAATCCGAGTTCGGTTTTTGCTTTATTGTTGGCTATTAAACTTGCGGCGCCCGGCAGTCTGTTATTATAAATAACGGTGTCGGGGAAAAATTCCCGGACGAGTTTTAGAGATTCAATACCCGTCCAATTCTCATCGGCAGTTATGAACCACGCCCGATGTTCCTCGCGATATTCCCGATCGAGCGCAAGTGCAAATGCATCGGCCGCATCAAGTCCGTGTACATACGCCCACAGATTTTTATACCACTTCGGATATTCATCGATCAATTCGCGGTAGAATTCTTGTTCCTCCGGTTCGGGAACCCATATCCAGGGCATACGAAGGCATATAGTTTGCATTCCATATCTTCGCGTATATGACTTACACATCTCTTCGGAAAGTACTTTGCTCATGCCATACGGATCCTGCGGGCGAGGCGGATGTTCTTCATCGACCGGCACATAATCGGGATGATTTTTACGCTCGGCAAACGCGAATCCGAGTGTTGATTCACTTGAGGCAAATATAAAGCTACGAACGTTATTCCGCGCCGCCGCTTCAAGCATGTTGAACGTCCCCATAACATTAAGCCGCACTACCTCATCCGCCGGATGATCGAGAGGTATGGGAATTGCGGCAAGGTGTACGATGGCATCGACTCCCCGTGTAAATTCAACCATTGCAGTCAGATCAAGCACATCGCCATGTTGATACTCTACGGTATTTCCCGGCTGCTTTTTATCGAGAACAATAACACGATACCGATCACCGAGAACCCTGACGACATACCGGCCGAATAATCCGCTGCCGCCCGTTATTAAGACAGTTTTCATCCGTCACAAGATAAAGTGTGTAAAAATGCATATTACGGAGAAGAGAAGAAAAAAGCAAAGATTTATTGCATTTCAACAATTGTATTTGTAGATTTTAAGGCTGGCTACACCGAAATTTCAAGCGTATTTTTGAGCACGCAATGGAATACATCGATGAAAGCACTATTATTTTTCATATTGTTGCTCTTTGCCGCCTGTTCATCCCAACCGGAGTGGGACGGGTATGTCGAAGAAATCGACGGTGTACAGTATATATATAACGGATCTCTACCGTACGATGATCGGCTTTCATTTGAATTATCGCTCATCCGAGAAATCGATACCGAGCATATACTATACGACGATCTTCCGGTTGGTGTCATCACTGCTTTCACTCTTCATACCGATGGATCGTTTTATATATCTGATAGCCAGAATAATCGCATCCTTCATATCGGCGCGGATGGATCGGTTATAAATTCATTCGGTCAAAGGGGAGAAGGACCCGGTGAATTTGACTCGCTTTTCGATATCGACACGGATAGTGATAATAACGTGTATGCACTCGATTATCAGCGCAGAAGGATATCCATTTTCGATGCAAGCGGTAATTTCATCCGAACGATTCCCGTTGAAGAAATGGGAATGCGTCTTACCGTAGCAGAGAATAACACATTTTACCTTGGTATCTTCGCGATCATACAACAGTCGGATTATCTCGTAACGAAATATGATACGGAGGGTTCAAGAACTCAACAATTGGTCGAAGCACCGGAAGACTACGGTAACGTATTCTCGTTAATTAACATAACAACTATTGATGATGCCTTTTATTGCGCTTTCCCTTATCCATATAGGATCGAGCGATACGATCAAGATGGCAATCTTCAACGCGTTATACTCCGTGAACATCCGGAATTCAAACCACCCACACCTCCCGAAACACGAACAGACGGAGAAAGAACGGTGATAATCGGCAGCCGTCTAAAAAGCGAAATAAGCGGCGTCTCTTTTCACGATGATGGATATCTCTTCGTTGCTATCCGAAAAGAAGCAGATACCGGTATGACCGAACCCGGACCGCAGAAGTCAGAGATTGATATATTTTCACCCGACGGGTATTATCTCTCTACCATACAGCTCCCCGATGATCATATAGTCGGGGGAATTCTCAATGATGTGTTGTATACCTTTGTAATGGGCGGACATACTTTTCCGTCGGTAAGTATGTGGGAAATCGAAGTGAAATAATTCTTGCTTTTTCCATTATACAATAGTAGATTGAAGAACATGGAAGATAAATACCTAATTTTATTAAAACAAATTATACTTTCACACATAGATAAAGAAAAACACTCGGTATATTTATTTGGTTCACGGGCAAAAGGTAAAGCAGACCAGTCGATAGACGTTGATGTTGGAATCTGGGGGGATAATCCGCTTGATACAATATACCATCGCATTGTAAATGACATTGAAGAATCAATCATTCCATACGATGTTGATATAATTGATCTATATCTTGCAAGTGAAGAATTTCGCAAACACGTACTAAAGGATGCAATCCTATGGCATCGACCGATGAATTAAAATTAAAAATCAAAACACTTGAGAAAGCACTCTTGACCCTGGAAGAGTCTCTTCAAATTGATGTTTATAAATTCAATCAAATTGAACTTGACACTTTAAAAAACGGGCAAATTCAAAAATTTGAATATTGTATAGAGTTGTGCTGGAAAACGATCAAGACATTTTTAAATGAATTTCACGGAATAGATCCGGTTTCACCTAAAGCAACAATGAAGGCACTATACAAAACCCGTTATATTAACGATGAAATCTATGAAGCGCTTATCTATATGATAAATGACAGAAATCGGCTATCACATATTTATGAAGAAAAATATTTTAACGAAATTTATTCGAAACTGCCACATTATTTATCAACAATGAAAATTGTTTTATCTGAAATTAAACAGGAATAAAATTCTACTTGGTAACCTTCGTGATGTACCTTAGTATTCTTGGTGGTTAATAATTTTTGCTTTTTATCTAAGGTTTTTACTGTTTTGGCGCTAATTGAAAATTCGTTATATTTATCCATCAGATAAATACTCACACAACCTATGATCCTCACAGACAAACAGATTCTCGATGAAATCGAGAGCGGTAACATTGTTATCGACCCGTTCGACCGGAAATATCTCGGCTCAAACAGTTATGATGTTCATCTCGGAAAACATCTTGCACTGTATAACGACGACCTGCTGGATTGCAAGCAGCATAACCAGGTCAACTATATCGAGATACCCGATGAAGGAATGATTCTCTTTCCTTCACGATTATACCTCGGCGTAACGCTCGAATATAC
>PWYR01000117.1 GCA_003567775.1 Ignavibacteriales bacterium
GGTAAAATACTAAATGGAGTGAAAACCTCAAAAATTAATAACCGCACCCAATTTGATATAAAAAAGGTTTGTGTACGATCTGTTCACATCGAAAAACACCTCTCCGTTTTCACGACGGATGGATCCCTCCTGTAAATATTCCGCTTCTCTCCCGTACATATATCTGCCCATGAGGTTTAGAGATACCGACCGTGCAGAAATCTTCTCTTCTTTATCAGTCTCACCCCGCCGGTAAATGCGTATCTGTATCCCCCCGCCAAAACCATAGTTCAATGATGTATCCTCGAAATTGGTGTCACGCAAGACCTCCGCCGCCGTTCCTCTTTCCTGTAAGGTAGTCTGGGTGAAAAAATAGTTGAGACCGACCAATCCGTCAACGAAAGGTCGTATAATTGTTTCGGGATTCGGCGGAATAAAACGAAGCAGGATATCCCCGTGAAAAAGATTGTATTCGTTTACTACTTCAACCGTGATATCGGGGATAGTTGTACTTAACGGTTCGGTGCGTTTTTCCGATCCAAAATTCATAAACCCCATATCCAAACCCACCATCAAGGGCGACCCCTTAAACCGGTATCCGCCCATAAACCCTACACCGATGCCGCCTCTATCCAATTGATCTTTAAATTCTCCCTGCGGCAATCCGACCTGAAAATCAACGCCGGCCTGTAACTCCTGCCCGTATAGTGGAGTCGTGCATACCAAACCCGCCATCAAGCAGCAGAAGATTATGTGCACTATCTTCATATTCGAATCCAAATCATTTTACATAAAAATTAAAAACCAAATCTTACTCCAAGCATAAAGCTTAAAAAGTCGGATGTGTAATCTTCAATCTCGGAGTCGGTTATGGAGTTAAACATTACGCCTAAGTCTATAAAGAGATTATCGCCTGCGCGGAACAACAGACCGGCGCCCGCACCATAGCCAAAAAAATCCTCTCTATCGGATTCATAAATAACTTGTCCGTTCTGGGTGCCTTTAGATTTTAGAAAATGAAATCCACCCTCCACCGTTGCATACGGTGCATACGCTCCCCCGCCAAAATAATATCGCAATCCTGCAAGCAAAGGTATCGATGTCAAAGTATGCTCGTATAATTCGAAATCGTCTTCCCATTTGAGATAGCCGACAGTTCCGGTTACTTCGATGCCGGGGGAGAGTTGAAAAAATAAAATCCCTTTGCCGCCGATGCCCGAATCATACACATTACCGAAATCACCGACGGGGAGAGTCATACCACCCATAGCGCTTAACCCGATTTTCCCCTGACCGTAAGCGGCGGTCGCCATGCACAGTAGGAATGTTGCTATCGTTACAATACGTTGCATACTGTGTCTCCTTAGTGATTTGTTAAAGACTAAATATAATCATGCGGCGCACGCCAAAACACATGAGCGCGGTTATAGAATGCGCCGCATTAATTATTATGAGTTTTTTTATTCTATATTTTGTACTACTACACCTGTTTCTCAGCTATATCACCGACGATCGGTAATTTATATCGCTCTCCTTGATATGCTTTCACCATCAGCAGAATCCACAATATGAGTGCTACAAACGGAAGAATCAGTGCGAGTATCCATCCGATAATGGGAATGAACCCTAAGATGAGACTTAATACAAAGATCGCTCCGAACGTTATAATCGACTGCATTGCGTGAAAGCGAACGAATGAGTTCTCTTTTTCTAATACATAAAACAGGATTCCCGTTATGAATCCCAACAAATAAGACAACAACCCTGCAACATTTTCCTCAAGCCCAATTGATGTTTTGCTTTTTTCCATGGCCGGGGCCTCCATCAGTTGTTTAAATAAACTGTATCTGGTAATTGAACCTATATCATAAAAAATTATCTATTGAGAAGCAACTATTTTACTGCTTTCTTTCATTTATTTTATATATATGCAGAAATTGTTCGGATATGGAAATTCTCACATAAAATAATCCGGCAGGATAAAACCGGCCACATTCATATTGAATCATTCCCAAAATTACATTACATTTAGGTTGGTAAGTTTTCCATAAGGAAATATCATCTATGATCCGGAACGAAGGAACCACCTTACGACAAGTCATTCTTGCAGCGCCGCATACGGAATATTCAAATCTTGATGATCTTGCCGCTCACAATTTTACTCAAAAGCCCGATAAAGAACGCGCAATAGAACAACACGAGAATTTGCGCAATTTGCTCGAGTCGTTCGATGTTGAAGTCATAACGATTAATGAACTTGCAGGTCACCCGAATTCCGTATTCGTACGGGATGTTGCGGTTATGACGCCCGACGGCGCACTCATTATGCGAATGGGACTTGAGAGCAGATACAGCGAGAGTGCCTGGATAGAAAAGGAACTCTCAAACCGACTTATTATTCCTATTGTCGGTCGTATAGCCGAACCGGCGACCGCTGAGGGCGGCGACGTTATTCTTGCAGGTAACATTGCATTTATCGGTAATTCATCGCGAACAAATGATGCAGGAACGGATCAGGTTGCCCGGGTATTGCTTGGAATGGGTTACCGTGTACGTATAACAAAGGTTCCCCTCCCTTACCTCCATATCGGCGGCGCAATGAGCGTGATTGCTCCGGATCGCGTCCTGTGTACAGAAAATGTATTTCCGAAAAAATATTTCGAGGGATTCGAAACAATTACTGTTCCGCAATCGGATTTTGTTTCCGGAAATGTAATTACCGTCCGGCCGAATGAGGTTATTGCCGAATCATCGAACAAGAAAACAATTGAAATATTACGAAACAATAATGTTATTGTTCACGACATAACCCTGTCGGAGTTTCTTGCCGGCGCCGGCGGACCGAGTTGTTTAATCTTGCCGCTTGTCCGTGAGTGAGGAAGCAACTATGAATCCCTGGCACGACGTCCCTATCGGCGACGACATTGAAAAACATATTCAGGCAATAATTGAAATTCCGAAGGGAAGTAAGAATAAATACGAGCTTGATAAAGAAACCGGCATGTTGCGGCTCGATCGTGTGCTGCACAGCGCCGTGCATTATCCGGCAAACTACGGTTTCATTCCACGAACCTTTTGCGACGACGGCGATCCGCTGGATATTCTTGCACTCGGTCAGGAACCGGTCTATCCGTTGACCATCATCCAAGCGCGTGCAATCGGCGTCATTACCATGCACGATGAAAAAGGTCAGGACGATAAGATCATCGCCGTGCAGATTGATGACCCGGAATACGAACACTACTTTGACATATCCGCTTTACCGCCCCACCGAAGCCGGGAACTACGGCGTTTCTTTCTCGACTATAAAATCCTCGAAGACAAAAAAGTCGACGTCGATCATATCCGTGGACGCTATGATGCCGAGAAAGTCATTCGCGATGCAATCGAATTATATAATCGAAAATTTGCCGACAAAGTAACGTAACGTTGCACGCCTGTACTTACCGCTCTTAATTGGATACGACATCCCCGACGTCAACATCGCTTCCGCCTCTCTCGAACATACCTACTGCAGCAGACCGCTCAATGCTCACGATACGTATTTCCCCTGCGGGAATGCGCACGGGTTCGGCAAGACCCTCGACATACTGAAGCCGGAAAACTTCAAAAATATCGTCGCGCCTTACGCCGTCCTCTTCACCGATATCAATTACAACACCGCCGTCAATAAGTGCTACGATTTTGCCCGATAATGCCGGAGGCAACTCGAGAACGGTTATCTGATCGGCCTTCTCTTCAATTAATACTTTGAGATCCCCCGTCAATTCATTAATGGCGCCATCCGTCGCTCTTCCGATTGCACTTTCCATAAACTCCGATGCATCGAAGCTCAGCCCTTGCAGATCGCGCACTTCGACCGACGCCCCGGTTGCGCTGCCGCTTCCCTCTATCGAACCGAGAATTACACCGCTGGACGAATCAACAATTCGTCCGGTTAAATCGACGCGTCCCCGCGTGCCGCCAACACCTATACCCCTGACCCGGACTCCACCGGTTGACGACAGTTCGAACCGTGTTACGGTTCCGAATACCAGAATCTGTGCGCCAAGCAATCTACCGATTTCTGCCGCGTGGGATGGATCGACTCTGCCAACGAGATCTTGTTCGGCAAGCACACTTCTCAGATGCTCCCGCTCAACCACACGAATATTTCCTCCCATTTCCACAAGCCGGTTTGTGATAAGCGCGCTTACCTGATCACCCACATCGACCCGCGCCCAGCGCCGGTCACCCCGATACTCGAGTGGAATAACTGCAACGGTAACAGGTTTATCAAGCTTCATACCGTAGGGACCTGCATTTGCATTAAGCAGATGCATCGCCTCAGACGGCATCGCTACAAACAAACCTGTTAGGAAGACGAAAAAAACAACTCGTAAAAGTTGATTCCCGATATTTTGCATAATAACTTTCCTTGTCTATTGGTTTCTGATAAATTCCATTCTCCACATGTTAATATATATTAAAATAAAAATAAAGAGTGGAAAATATTAGGTTTTTTAATTACATTATATGAATTTACTTTATTCAAAATCTGTTAACCTTTTTACGCTATATTTATGGCGACAACTATCGACGGAAATTCGCTCTCTATCCCTCAACTATATGATTTAACTCACGACTCCGACAAAACGATCCGATTGAGCAATGAAGCACGCCGCGCCGTAATAAAAGCAAGAACGTTGGTTGAAGATTGGTTAAAAGAGGACGCTACCATTTACGGCGTCACGACCGGCTTCGGCGAATTCAGCAACGTCAGGATCGATCTCAAGGACATAGAGCAACTACAGAAAAATCTCATTTATAGTCATGCGGTCGGCGCCGGCGATCCGATGCCCGATGAGATTGTGCGTGCAATGATGGTGCTGCGTATCAATACGCTCGCAAAGGGATACTCGGGGATACGGCTCGAAACGCTCGATGTTTTAGTCGGGATGTTTAATGCGGGCATTATCCCTGTTATTCCCTCGCAGGGTTCGGTCGGTGCATCCGGCGATCTTGTACAGCTTGCACATCTGGTGCTTACGATGATGGGGAAGGGTGTTGTGAAATATAAGGGCAAAATCGTCAATGCACGTAAAGCGCTCCGCGAAGCAGGGCTTCAGCCGGTTAATCTGTCTGCAAAAGAAGGGCTTGCGCTGATAAACGGAACACAGATGATGACGGCATACACGGCATTCACAGTTTTCGAAGCGACGCAATTGTGCAAGCTCATCGACATTGCCGCATCGGTAACGCTCGAAGCACTCAAAGGTACGCCGCGCGCTTTTGATAGCCGCCTTCACCGGCTGCGTCCGTTGCGCGGACAAAGTGATAGCGCATCTAACATGCGTAAGTTATTAAGAAAAAGCGAAATCCGCCGCTCGCATATGCACGGCGATCCACGGGTTCAGGATGCATATTCGATACGCTGTATTCCACAGGTACACGGAGCATCGAGAGACGCAATTAAATATGTTCATGATACCCTATCGATTGAGCTAAATTCGGCAAACGATAATCCGTTAATCTTTCCGAATGACGGCATACACATTGAAGGTGGCAACTTCCACGGTCAACCGATTGCACTTGCAGCCGATTTCCTCGGCATAGCGTTATCGGAGCTTGCAAACATATCCGAGCGCCGCATTGAACGACTTGTCAACGGCTCGTTAAGCGGCTTACCGAGATTTCTTACCACAAATGGCGGATTGAATTCCGGTATGATGATCACTCAATACACCGCCGCATCGATCGTTTCGGAAAACAAAGTCCTTGCGCACCCGGCGAGCGTCGATTCGATTCCGACATCGGCTAACCAGGAAGATCATAACAGCATGGGATCGATATCGGCTCAAAAAGCTTATAAGATCCTTAAGAATGTTCAAACAGTCATCACAATAGAATTTCTGACGGGCTGTCAGGGTATGGATTTCTCCCGCATACATCCTAAAAAGAAACACATAATGAAAGCGGGGATCGGCGCACAGGCAGCTTTCGATTTTATTCGCAACCACATCAACCATCTTGAGAACGACCGTGTGTTGCACAACGATATCCAAACGATATTGACACTTGTACGCGACGGTTCAATAGTAAAACATGTCGAAAAACTATCGGGACAATTAAAATGAAATATTCACTCAAGTTTTTACAAAAATTACCGAAGGTATTATTACACGATCACCTCGACGGCGGCTTGAGACCGCAAACAATAATCGAGCTTGCCCGTGATCAAAAGTACGACAAATTACCGACTCAGGATCCGGGTGAGCTTGCCGAATGGTTTTTCCGCGGCGCAAATAAAGGAAGTCTCCCGGAATATCTCGAAGGATTTCAGCATACCTGCGGCGTTATGCAAACACCCGAAGCGATTGAACGAGTCGCATACGAAATGATGGAAGATATGTACAACGACAGTGTTGCCTACGTTGAAACCCGCTTTGCGCCGGTGTTTCATACCGACCGAGGGTTACACTGGGAGGATACAGTATCTGCGGTGCTGGATGGACTCGAGCGCGGGAAAAAGGATTTCGGCGTCGGTTACGGGTTAATTATTTGTGCGATGAGAAATATGAATCTATCGCTCGAAATGGCGGAACTTGCCGTCGACTTCCGCGATCGCGGCGTCGTCGGTTTCGATCTCGCAGGCGAAGAAGGCGGCTACCCGCCGAAAAAACACGTCGATGCGTTTCATTACATTCAACGAAGTAATTTCAACATTACCGTACATGCAGGTGAAGGTTTCGGGAAAGAATCGATATGGCAGGCAATACAATGGTGCGGCGCTCATCGCATCGGACACGCTACACAAATGCAGGAAGACATTACCGTACATAACGGAGAAATTGTCAAATTCGGCTACCTGGCTCAATATGTACTCGATAAACGTATACCGCTGGAAATGTGCCTGAGCAGCAACGTTCACACCGGCGCTGCGCCAAGTCTTCAGGAACATCCATTCGGATTATACTACAATGCAAAGTATCGTGTAACAATCAACACCGACGACCGTCTCATGAGCGATACGACTATGAGTAAAGAATATCAGATCGCAGCGGATGTATTCAAGCTCAATCTTGACGATCTTGAGAAGATCACCATCAATGCGATGAAATCTGCTTTTATCCCTTACAATGATCGTCTATATTATATTTACGATGTGATAAAAAAAGGTTACGCAGACATACGCAAGGACATGAAGAAAAAATAGGTATTCCTATGGACCTTTACTTTCTCCGTCATGGCGAAGCCGAGCCGGTTTCTTCCGATGATTCGGTTTTAACACCGGACGGCATCGATGCCATTCGTAAAGTTGCGATGGCAATGAAAGCTCTCGATATTGAGTTGGATCAGATACTATGCAGCGACTTGCAACGAGCGCAGGAAACTGCAATGATCATCCGGGAAATCCTGCAAACCGATATAGAAATCGGTTCCTGCTACCCCCTGACGCCGCCCGGAGATTGCGACCATTTGTTGAAACTACTGAAAGAAACGCATAAATCGTCGGTGTTGCTCGTCGGGCACGAACCGCTTATCAGCCGTACTATTTCGCGGCTCATCAGCGGAAACGAACAGGGTTTTATTACGGTGAAAAAGGGGTCGCTGGCGAAAGTTTTTATAGCAGGATATACGCGGCATATCCGGGGAAGTCTAGAGTGGTTGCTAACGCCGAATGTGCTTCTAAAAATTCTTGGATAAACCGTATCAAGGTATTGACTTCCATACCGCTTGAACTGAGTCACGCATAA
>PWYR01000087.1 GCA_003567775.1 Ignavibacteriales bacterium
AATTTGATACCGCCGTTAATGCTAACCTCAAACGCTCCTTTTATATCATCATCGGTGTATCCTTTTCCGTATGCCCATACCATTGTATCGCCCCATGCCCATGTGCCCAACCCAAGGGGCGATATTTTTATATCTGTTTTACCGAGAGTAACGACCGACTTTCGGCTTTGGTCCATAGTAAATCCTACTAAAAGTTTACTTCTGGTTTTCCAGCTCCTGTGCATCTACCACTGCGATCGCCGCCATATTTACGACCTCGCTTACTGCGGCGCCGTGCTGCAATACGTGGACAGGTTTTCTCATACCCATCAGGATCGGACCGATCGCTTCCGCTCCACCCAGATGCTGCAACAACTTGTATGCAACGTTACCCGCTTCAAGGTCGGGGAAGACGAGCACATTCGCTTTACCGTTTAACGTATTGAAGGGGAAAATCTCATTGAGAAGTTCCGGTACAACAGCCGTATCCGCCTGCATCTCTCCGTCAACGATCAATTCGGGTGCACGCTGTTTCACAATTTTTGTTGCGCGCTGAACTTTATCAACAAGATGATGACGCGCGCTGCCGAAGTTTGAGAATGAAAGCATCGCAACACGCGGCTCGATATCGAATCGTCTTGCCATATCCGCCGACATCATCGCAATCTCTGCAAGTTCTTCATCGGTCGGTTCAATGTTTACCGTTGCATCCGCAAAGAAGTATATCTCCTTCTTTACAATCATAATATATAAGCCCGCAACCTTGGAGACATTATCCCGTATTCCGACGATTTGCAATGCCGGGCGAATTGTATCGGGATAGTGCATGGTAACACCGGAAACCATTGCATCAGCGTCGCCCATTCTGACCATCATTGCTCCATACACTGTCGGTGTTCGCATATATTGACGGGCTTCTTCGCGCGTTATGCCCTTCCGTTGCCTTAACTTATACAGTTCTTCGACATATTCCTCAAACTTCTCTGATGTAGTCGGATGAATAATTTCCGATTGCTGTAAATCGACGCCCAATTCCTTCGCTGCTTCATGTACATTTTCCTCTTTTCCGAGCAGGATAGGTTGACCGATCCCTTCATCGTTAATGATGTGGCTTGCACGCAGAATCTTTCCGCTGATGCCTTCCGGGAAGACGATCCGTTTTGGATTTGCACGCGCTTTATTGATCATCATCCGCATAACTTCACGCGATTTACCGAGACTTTGCTCAAGTTTATCGCGATAGTTATCCATATCGATCTCCACACGCGCAACACCGGAATCGACGGCGGCTTTCGCAACGGCGGGTGCAACATACAGTAACACGCGGTAATCGATCGGTTTTGGAATGATATATTCCGGGCCGAACTTAAAGTGTTCTACGCCATACGCTTTGCTTACCGTATCGGGAACATCTTCCTTTGCAAGCCGTGCAAGCGCATAAGCCGCGGCAAGTTTCATTTCCTCGTTTATCGCGCGGGCGCGGACGTCAAGTGCGCCGCGGAATATAAACGGAAAACCGAGAACGTTATTCACCTGATTCGGAAAGTCAGACCGACCCGTTGCCATAATAACATCCGGGCGGGCCGCCATAGCGTCATCATAAGTAATTTCCGGATCGGGATTCGCCATAGCAAACACAATCGGTTTATCCGCCATTGACTTTACCATTTCTTTGGAAACAACATTACCCTGTGAAAGTCCGACAAATACATCGGCGTCTTTCATTACTTCTTCAAGCGTACGTAATTTTGTATCAACGGCAAACTCTTCCTTGTACGGATTCATTCCCTCTTTCCGTCCTTTATACACGACTCCTTTACTGTCACACAAAATAACATTATCCTTATTGACGCCGAGACTTACATAGAACTTTGCACAGGCAATGCCGGACGCACCGGCGCCGTTAAACACTACCTTGATCTCGTCGATCTTTTTACCGACAAGTTCAACTGCGTTGATCAACGCTGCACCCGATATTATAGCGGTGCCGTGTTGGTCATCATGAAACACGGGGATATCCATCAATTCCTTCAACTTCTCCTCGATATAGAAACATTCGGGCGCTTTAATGTCTTCAAGATTAATGCCGCCGAATGTCGGTTCGAGAAGCTTGACGACTTTTACGATCTCCTCTTTGTCCTCACTGTCTATCTCGATATCAAAAACATCAATATCGGCAAAACGTTTAAACAATACACCTTTGCCTTCCATAACGGGTTTACCGGCTAATGCGCCGATATTTCCGAGTCCGAGAACGGCTGTACCGTTAGAAACCACGGCAACAAGATTGCCGCGTGCGGTATATGTATATCCATCGTCGGGATTCTTATGGATCTCCCGACATGGCTCTGCAACACCGGGAGTGTATGCAAGAGATAAATCACGTTGTGTTGAACATGGTTTTGTGGGGATGACCTCAATTTTTCCGCGCCGTCCCTGACTATGGTATTCAAGTGCTTCTTTCTTCGAAATCATGGATTACTCCTTTTAACATAAGTAGTTGGGATATATGATCAGTGGTTCGTAAATCGATTAAATAGACATACAAAAAACTCAACGTTAACATAGAATGAATTAGTACTAGAATTAATCAATAAAGGTTCAGGATAAAAACAGACGTATTCGTCCGAGTACATCTGTAATGTTCACGGGTTTATAGAACACCGCATCGGCGTATTTTCGTATTTCCGATTCGATAGGTATTTTTTTCTCATGAAACACATACATAAGAATGACGGGGATTTTCTTGCGACTTTTAAGATTACTCAATGAATGAGATATGCGGTTATCGGGCAATCCGAAGTCAATTAGCAGTAAATCCACATTTCCTTGTTTGATTATATCGCGTGCTTGATCAAACTGTTCTACGGTTTGCACCTCAAACTCATCCCCAAAGAAGAGGGACAGACTCGATGCAAGCTGCGAATCATCGCTGAGGATCAATATTCTTTTTTTATCCTTTTTTCGATCCCGGGTATGTGAATTTGATAATGATTTCTGCACAGATTATTGTCGCTGGGATATGATACTATACAACTATTTCTCTTGCCCTCTTTAATAACCAATAACCGCACAATTTTTATGCCATTTCTGTATCCCGAAAACAATGCAATTTATTAAAATTTAATCATCGGGAGAGCAGGTTTTTCCCATAAGTAAAAAAAAACCGTCCGGAATGATAAAATTTTACCATCCAGCAGACGGGTTATTATAAAACATCGGACTATTTTAACGATTTGCAGACGCCCTCAACGAAAACCGAACGGGGACCATAACTCGAACCTTCACCGGCTGTCCTCGTTGTTTCCCGGGCGTAAACCGCGCTTTCATAACCGCTTCGGCTGCCGCTTCATCACATCCGGCGCCTATGCCTCGCGCTACCTCCGTATGCCGCACAATGCCTTCCTCATCAACATAAGCAAGTACATATACAACACCTTCCACACCTGCCCTACGTGCAAGCTCCGGATATGTTAAATGCCGGGCAAGCGACTGCATTCCGCCAACCAGTTCCGGCATTTCTTCTACAGCGACGAAATAAGAATCGAACCCATCATCGTCTTTTCTCGGGGGAGCAGGCGGCGGTACATCCTCATAAAAATCAAGTTCGGATGAGAAAAAATCCAGATCATCCAACATATCACTATGTGGAGATTCTACCATTATTGGGGGTCTCGGCGGCGGCGGCGGGCGATCTTCCTGACGTGTTTGCTCGACTTCTTCAATGTCAATAATTTCCTGATCTTCTACCACAATCCTGTGAGCAGGGTCGAAATCAGGGAAAAACCTAAATGCAATGATCATTAAGGATATTGAAACGATAATCGCAATATGCATAACCCGCGCATATTGAGCACGTAAATCCACTTTCGGGTTTTTTTGCATTTTTTCCGATGACATTCCGGTAAGCGACTCGGCGTCATTTAAGCGTAATCTCCTGTCATGCACAAACATAGATACCTCACCATTAGTTGTCTTCTCTACACTGTAATAATTTTCTATTTAGTTGAATATACGTAAATACCGAATAAGTGTTTCATATTCAAAATATAAGATCGGTTTTCCGGTATATACTTTTATAATCGCAAATGATATACCAAATAATATCTGCAAAAACGACAGGTTTAAGGGGGTATTGGCCGATCGGATTCTTAAAGATAGGAATTATTTACATGAGCGGATTACTTTTGAGAATCAATGCCCAGCTCTTCCATTTTCCGGTATAGCGATGAAACACTAATCCCGAGCGTTTTAGCTGCTTCCTCTTTATTGAACTTTATTCGTTCGAGCTCCTGACGAATATATATCTTTTCGAACTCCTTCACGGCGTCTTTTAAAGTTTTTGATTGTTCGCCTCCGTTCGAATCTAACCCCGAACTGATGAATTCCGGGAGATCGCTTACTGTTATGTATTCGTCCTCACAAAAGATCACAGCTCGCTCCATAATATTTTCAAGCTCGCGTACCTCCCCTTTCCAATTATAATGTAATAAGGTCTGAATAACCTGATTATCTATCCCCTTTATGTTTTTCTTCATTTCTATCCGGTATTTTTCGAGGAAATGCTGTGCCAGTAGCGGGATATCTTCTTTCCGTTCTGCGAGAGGCGGTAAGTTTATTTCCACGACATTTAGCCGGTAAAACAGGTCTTCACGGAATTTTCCTTTTTCTACTTCTTTCTTTAAATCACGGTTTGTAGATGCAATAATTCTTATATCAACTTTAACCGGAAAATTGGTGCCGACCGGAATCACCTCCCGCTGCTCGATTGCCCGAAGAAGTTTGACCTGAAGATGAAAGGGAATTTCGGATATCTCATCAAGATAAATCGAGCCGCTCGAAGCTGTCTTAAATAAACCTTCTTTATCGCTCGTTGCACCGGTAAACGATCCACGCTTATGTCCGAACAGTTCACTTTCGAATAAATTCTCAACAATAGCGCCGGTATTAATTGCAACAAAGTGATTATCCCTTCGTTTTGAATTGAAGTGGATAGCACGAGCTATAAGCTCCTTACCGGTTCCACTCTTGCCTGTTATTAAAACGGTCCCGTCTGTCTGAGCGACTTTCTTAACCGTATTAAAGATACGTTCCATTGCCGGACTTTTTCCGATAATCTGCTCGAAATCATACGTGTGGTGCAGTTCCTGACGAAGTAATTTAATTTCACGCTCGAGCTTGCGGTGCTCGAGCAATCTGTTTATCCGAAAAATGATATCGTCAAACTCAAGCGGTTTGATAATGTAATCGGACGCGCCTTTCCGTAATGCGGCAATTGCCGTTTCTATAGAAGCATAAGCGGTTATGATCAATACGAATGTTTCGGGGGTCAATCGCTGTACTTTTTCGAGCAGTTCGATGCCCTTTATTTCCGGCATTTCGAGATCGGTTATAACAATATCGAACGGCTGTTTCTCTACTTTCGTCAACGCTTCAAGTCCGTCCTTTGCCGCTTCTACTTCATGTCCCTCTTTTTCAAGAATATAATATAACGATTCGCGTATGATTTCTTCATCGTCAACAACCAGAATCCGTGCTGTCATGATGTTTCAGTATCTCTTTGTTTAATTGGTAATGAAATTGTTACCGTGGTTCCCCTTTTTAAAACACTATCAACGGATATATTGCCGCCAAAGTTCTTAATGATACCGTAGCTCACCCATAAACCGAGACCCGTCCCCTGACCGACTTTTTTTGTCGTATAAAATGGATCGAATATTTTATCTATCTCATCCTCATGTATACCCTTTCCGGTATCTTTTATCACACAGTAAACATTTTTAGCATCCCTGCGTGACTCAATAGTGATCACACCGCTATCCGACTCAATTGCATCGAGCGCATTGATGATGATATTAATAAAAACTTGAATGAGCTGATCGGGCACTACAAGTATCGGCGGTAAATTCTCTTGAATCTCAAGTTTAAAATTCACATGACGGGCTTTTCTACCGTATCTCGTAATATTCATCGCTTCTTTAATCATCTTATTTAAGTCGACCCACTTTTCTTCATAATGCGAAGGCCTTGAAAAATCGACCAATTCCCGAATAATCTTTGCGATCCGGTTTATCTGATTCTTCACCAATTCAAGCTTATCTTTCGCGAACGTATCGTCGGTTGTACGTTGAATAACCTGCACAAGCGAAGATATCGACGTCAACGGATTACCGACCTCATGCGCAATGCCGGCGGCGAGTGTACCTATATTCTCCATCTTTTGCGAGCGTATCAATTGTTCTTCAAGGTGTCGTTTCTCGGTTATATCACGATGCGATCCCAAATAGCCGACGACGCGTCCGGAGGGATCGATGATCGGTGAAATAATTAGCTCAATATAAATAAGCTCGCCTTTTTTATTTCGATTGACAATTTCGCCCTTCCATATAGTGCCCTGCGATATCGATTGCCAAACATTTTGCCAAAAACGTTTTGAATGCTTTCCGCTGCTTACGATGTTCGGGTCTTGTCCGATTAACTCATCCTTGCTGAATCCGAATGCTCGTTCGTATGCGGGATTTACATAGATGATTTTTCCTCCCGCATCGGTAATCTGGAGCGGGTTAACCGCATAGTGAATGGCATTTGCAAACCGCAGAAGCTGCATTTCGGTTCGTCGCTGTTCGGTGATATCTCTGATAAAAATTATTATAGATGAAGATTCACCGTCGCGCGCTGCAATGCGGGTAAGATAGAAAACACCGATAATAATATTTTTCCCGGGAGGTTGTAATTGCATTTCAACATCACCGTAGTATCCATTTTTAAAGGTAATATTCCGCACCTTATCGTACACGGGTTCAAATTCCCCGGTGATATAGGAACGCAGATTCGCTCCGACCACCTTCGAATCGAGCTTCCGGACGGCAATCTTATTGGCATAAGTTATCGTATCGTCCGGCTCGATAATGAATACAAGATCGGGCGAAGCGTCGAGGATATCGGGATTTACGGTTGTATAAAGCGATACCTCACTATCATCAGTTACTTTGTTCGTATTCCGTGTCACGTATTTCTTGATGGGTTATAATTATAAGCACACTACACAAATTCATTAATCCAACAATTTCTTAACTGTGTCCATTATCTCAACAGGTTTGTACGGTTTTTGTATAAATACGTCAATCCCTTCTTCATAAAGTTCATCGACTGTCTCCCGCTTGCCCCAGCCGCTCATTGCTATCATTTTAATCTCGGGTTTTTGTGCTTTAATCTTTTTAAACACCTCAACACCGGTCAATTTAGGCAATCCGAGATCCAATAATAATAATCCAATGGAATCGTTGTTCTTTTCGTATAATTCTATCGCTTCCTGGCCGTCTTCGGCATCATAAACCGTATACCCGGCGCCTGTCAATAATGTCAAAAGCAGTATCCGCAATTGAACGTCATCTTCAGCAAGAAGAATACCTTTTGCATCCAATATCTATATCCTTCTCATTATTTCATTATTTATTTATCTGATACTGTAATAACTATAAGATAACGGAAAGTTTTAATTTTTCAAAGAAAATAGTTGCACAATAGTCGGATGTTTTGTAAATTTA
Organism: Ignavibacteriales bacterium; assembly: GCA_003567775.1. Taxonomy (GTDB): domain Bacteria; phylum Bacteroidota; class Ignavibacteria; order T3Sed10-11; family T3Sed10-11; genus T3Sed10-11. The sequence continues at coordinate 7,527 of PWYR01000087.1, forward strand.
ACGAGATAAAGGTGGGAATTTTAACAATCGGAGAGGTGGCCGAGTGGCTGAAGGCGGCGGTTTGCTAAACCGTTATAGGGCTAACACTCTATCGGGGGTTCGAATCCCCCCCTCTCCGC
>PWYR01000051.1 GCA_003567775.1 Ignavibacteriales bacterium
ATACTCATTGGAAATGATTTGGTCAACAGGGACAGGATGGAAATCCGGATCTCCTAAAAATTGAATCCTATCAGCAGTGGATAACCTCAATGCCGACGCCAACAGGTGAAGCGATTGATATGACCTTGTCGGTAATTCCAAGGTCGAAATATCGAATGATTCAAGAAGATTGAGTGTTTGAACAATCTGAAAACCCGATTGCGGCGGCGGGGCGGATAATACAACGTGGCCACGATACACTCCGCACACCGGTCTTTTCCACTTTGGTTTGAAATGTTCAAGGTCCTCTAAGGTCATCGGGTTGCCGAGTTTATTGAGAACTTCGATTATTTCTTTCGCCACAATACCCTTATAAAAACCGTTTCTACCATGTTCCGAAATTAGCCGGAGCGTTGCGGCAAGTTCGGGCTGCTTGAGAATTTCACCGGCTTGTATGGGGTTGCCGTCCGGCCAGAATAACTCAGCAGGTCGTTCGTAAAGGTTTAATTTCGTAGAATCTCCTTGAACAACACGGGAAAGCAGCCCGTGAACGGGAAATCCGCTCTCGGCTAATGCAATAGCCGGTTTGACAAGGCGTTCGTATGGCAGCACACCGAAACGGTCATGTGCTTCGGAAAGTCCCGCAACCGTTCCCGGAATTGCAGCGCCGAGCGGAGACATATCGTCATAGGTATAATTCAGAACATTTGTATCCGGGTTCATCGGAGAACGCGCATAAAAATCAAGGTAATCTGTTTGAGATCCGTTCTGTCGCCAGATTAACATACTGCCGCTGCCTCCCAGTCCTCCCATCATCGGTTCAACAACACTAAGCGCATATGCAACAGCTATTGCGGCGTCAATGGCATTGCCGCCGTCCCGGAGAACTTCGAGACCGATTTTGCTTGCAAGGGGATGCGCCGAAACAACCATGCCGTTTTTTCCGATTGCTCGTTTGCCGTAATCGGGCGGGAACGTTTCGGATAACTCTACAATTGCCGGTCCGCAGTGAGTGAAGAATAAAAATGAAATTAGAATTACCGGAAGGATTATCCTATTAGCCCGGTTCGTGTAATGAAGTGAAATTCTCATAGCGTTTCCATTAAGAAAATATATATTGAAACAAGTGGATTTAATATAATAAAAAATATATATTGTTTTTTCCAATATAATTACAAAAATCAATGAATTTATTAATACTCCCAATACAATGTTTCTATATATTTTTCTTATGATAACCGGCAGCATTTTTAATCAAGACACGGAGTCCCGAAATCACGATAATCTTGAGCAACACGTTAACCAAATCATTGAATCGGTCGACGGGACATTTGCCGTTGCATTCCGCGATATATCGAATCCGGGAAACGATTTGCTCATACATGAAAGGGAATCCTTTCATGCTGCAAGCACGATGAAAACACCGGTAATGGTTGAAATATTCCGGCAAGCTGCAACCGATGCGTTTTCTCTGTCGGGTTCGATAACTGTTAAAAATGAGTTTAAGAGTATTGTCGATGGCAGCTCATATCAAATGAATATCGACCGGGATGGCGGCGACAGGTTATACGAGTTTCTCGGAAAACAGGTCCCCATCCGTGATCTTGTCGATGACATGATCACCGTGAGCGGCAATCTCGCGACGAATATTCTCATCGATCTTGTGGGCGCAGAGAATGTGACTGCAACAATGAGAACGTTGGGTGCAGAGGATATACAGGTGCTGCGCGGCGTCGAGGATATGAAGGCGTTCGAACAGGGACTAAACAACACCACAACTGCATACGATCTTTTATTGATATACGAAGCCATAGCACGTCGAAATATAGTTTCGGCGGAAGCTTGTGAAGAAATGATTTCGATTTTATCGCGACAGGAATACAGAAACAAAATCCCGGCGCAATTACCGGATGATGTGCGCGTTGCTCATAAGACCGGATCGATTACCGGTGTGCAGCACGATGCGGGTATAGTAATACTTCCCGATAGCCGCGCATATATACTTGTAGTCCTTTCGAAAAATTTAAGCAGCGCAGAAGATGGAATAGAAACTATAGCCGGCATATCACGGATCATCTATGATTGGATGATGAGATGATGGTGTGTAGCATCATACATCAATTCTGCATTCAATAGGAAGGAGAACTGAATCATCGATCTTACACGAATTGAAACTCCCCTTGGACCACTGTTTGCCTGTGCGGTTGAAAAGGGTGTGTGTCTGCTTGAATTTACCGATAGAAGAATATCGGAAGGCGGATATAAATTGTTTATAAAAAAAATGAATGCTGAAGTTATTCAGGGTTTCAACAATCATATAGGAATTCTCAAAGAGCAACTCGAAGAATATTTTGAAGGCAAGCGAAAAGAATTCACCGTCCCAATATATACACCCGGCACACCGTTTCAACAATCAGCGTGGGATGTTCTCAGAACGATCCCGTATGGTCAAACTATATCGTATCAACAGCAAGCGGCGGCTGTAGGTAAACCTAAAGCAGTACGTGCAGTTGCCAATGCAAATAATATGAACCGCATCGCAATTGTCGTTCCCTGCCATCGGGTAATCGGATCCGACGGAACTTTAACGGGATACGGCGGTGGTCTGTGGAGAAAGAAATGGTTGCTTGACCATGAGAGAAGTAATGCTCAGGAAGTCCAATCGAACATCGGTAAAAAAGGAGCGGTGGTATGAAGCGAATTGCAGTCTATTGCGCTTCAAGCTCAAAAATTGATGAGCGTTATTTTCAGGATACGGAACGGTTGGCAATTCTACTCGTCAAGTACGGCGCAGAAATCGTGTACGGTGGAGGAGCGGTCGGGTTAATGGGGAAACTTGCGGATACCGTACTGGAGTACAGCGGTAAAATTACAGGAGTGATACCGCATTTTATGAACAATCTTGAATGGGCGCATACCGGACTGACCGATTTAGTATTCGTCGATACAATGCACGAACGGAAACAAAAAATGTTGGAAAATACAGATGGACTGATCGCATTGCCGGGTGGAACCGGGACGCTGGAAGAGTTACTCGAAGCAATAACTTTGAAGCGATTAGGTTTGTATACCAGGCCGATAATAATCCTTAATACCAATAACTTCTACGATCCGTTACAAGAAATGCTCAAGAAGTGTATAAAAGAAAATTTTATGAATGATAAACACAATGATATATGGCGATTTGTTCGTACTCCGCAAGAGGTAATTCATGCTTTAAAAACAATGCCGAAGTGGGACAGACGTGCCATTGAATTTGCGGTGGTGAAGTAGAGCGGAGAGGGAGGGATTCGAACCCCCGATACCACAAAGGGTATACCGCATTTCGAGTGCGGCGCATTCAACCGGGCTCTGCCACCTCTCCAAATAAAAACAGTAAACTTTCGGTCTCATTTTTAAAACAAATATAAGATAAGAAACTCAATGCATTGTATCAACTGCAATACCTACCTCGTGACACACTATGATTTAAATATTTATCGCATATCGCGATATGCGATAAAGTAACTTATATATATAATACAGCGCCTCACAATGTCCTACTACTTTATTTACCACTTTTTCCTAAGATCCGAAGCAGCCAAAAAAAAATCCTCGGGAACGAGAAAATTTTCAGCGGAGGGTGTCTGAGGTAACGAATATATAATTGAAAGAGCTCGTTGAAATAGCTATTCCAACCGCTTGCTAAAAATGAAAAATTGTGGTATATATATATTCCAATAATGACACCCAAACCGGAGTTTTGACGTATGCAAATCAGAAAAACACTTCAGAAATACATTTAAATATTAAACTCTCATCTCGTAGTATTCACAATAAAACTCAGCTCCGATAGGAGCGACATATCTGTAGCAGATTTCCAATCCGTTAGGATTGGCACAGACCCGAAATATACCGTACCGCTCCATCCGGAGCGGATATATTGAGTGTGGTGTTTGTTTGCCACAGATATGTCATCCCTCCGGGATGAGCATTAAAACAAACCCGGCACGTCATACGATTTATATCTTTGCTTTTTTATACCCCCGCTCCTTTTCATTTGACTTTCTTTAACCGATACAATATATTGACTCAATAATTAAAACCGAATACCACATTCCCGATTATTCAATGGAATTTTGTATCTTTTCTGATCGTTATACTACATTCGATCTTTTTATTTCAATAATCCGATAACTTTATAGTGGAGGATATGTTATGTCAAATTTTACCGGACGAAGAGAGTTTATAAAGACTTCGGCGCTCGGCGCTGCATCGCTCGGAGTTGCTGGAAGTGGTATAGCGGGGAATTCCGCTTTCGCCGCGGATTCACCAATTACAACCGGTTCAAACCTTGAATACCGGTTTGAAGCAAAGCCATTAAAGAAAGCAACGCTTACTATGGAGGGTATCTCACGCAAGACTATGGAAGAGCACTACAAACTCTATCAAGGGTACGTAAATAAATCGAATGAAATACTCGGTTTGCTTAAAAATGCGGACCCCGGGAAAGGTAATCAGACCTATAGCGATATACGGGTATTAAAACATGAGCTGACATTTGCAATCGGCGGCGTCAAAAATCATGAAATTTATTTCGATCACCTCGGCGGAAGAGGCGGGCGTCCGGAAGGCCGGCTCCTTGCCGATATAGAATCGAACTTCGGAAGCTTTGACGCCTGGGTTGCAGATCTTAAAGGAACGGGATTAGCCGCGCGCGGATGGGTCTGGTTAGCATACGATCACGACACCGGAACGTTGTTTAACTATCTCGGCGATGCGCAAAATACGTTTCCCATCTGGAATGCAACCCCGATTCTCGCACTTGATACGTATGAACATGCATATTTTATCGATTATGCGGTCAACCGGGGGGCATACATAGATGCGTTTATGAAAAACATCGATTGGGATGTCGTCCAAAAACGTTATGAAGCGGCAAATAGATAGATCTCAGTAAGATCGATATTATTCAAATAATGAAAGGTTAAAAACATGAGTACTTACTACGAAAAAATCGAAATCGTAGGTATCTCCGATAAATCTTATGAAGATGCAATTCAAAATGCAGTTAATGAGGCCAAAAACAGATTCAGCGAATTAAGATGGTTCGAGGTGGTTGAATTCCGCGGGGGCATTAACGACAATGGAAGTGTTCAGTATCAAGTCGTATTAAAAATCGCAGCAAAGAAAGAAGGTTAAATAAATCAGGAAAATAGAATATGCCACTGCAAAAAGGACAATCGGCGCCTGATTTTATATTATACGATACGGATAAAAAATCCGTGACGTTAAAAGATATTCTCGGGAAAAAAGCGGTGCTTGCTTTTTTCCCGGGTGCTTTTACAAGTGGTTGTACGAAAGAGATGTGTACTTTTCGGGATCAGCTTGGAGAGTTTAATAAGCTCGGCGGTCGGGTATACGGAATCTGTGTCGACGGACCGGCTGCGAATAAAGCATTTGCGGAGCAAAATAATCTGAATTTTCCCGTGCTTAGTGATTTTTCAAGGGAAACCTCAAAAAAGTACGGGGGAGTGCACGAAGACTTTTGGGGAATAACTGGATACGATGTAGCAAAACGGTCCGTGTTCGTGATTGATGAGACGGGGAAAGTGATTTATTCCTGGGTTACCGACAACCCGGGCGATCAGCCGCCTTTCGATGAAATCCAAAACGCAATGAAGTCATGATAATTTATCGGAGAAACAAAATATGCCGTCATTAAAAGTGGGCGATAAAGCACCGGATTTTTCACTACCGGATCAAACCGGTGCGGTCCGGTCGTTAAAAGATTATAAAGGTAAAAAACTTGTATTATATTTTTACCCGAAGGACAACACTTCGGGTTGTACCAAAGAAGCGTGTGCGTTTCAGGAAAATCTGGGCGTGTTGAAGAATAAAGGTGTAGAGGTCATCGGTGTAAGCGCTGACAGCATATCCTCGCATGAGAAATTTGCGAATAAATATGATCTGCAATTCCCGTTACTGAGCGATGAGAAAAAAGATATGCTAAAAGCCTACAACACGTGGAAGAAGAAGAGTATGTACGGCAGAGAATACAAGGGAATCGAGCGGACAACATACGTTATCAATGAGAAGGGGAAGATAGCTTATATTTTTCCAAAAGTTAAGGTTAACGGACATGTAGAGGAAGTTTCAAAAGTTTTAGATGAATTAAAATAACGGGAAAGTCAGGGTGAATAGTATATGGTATACGTTACAAGGCGCGTGCAATTCAGCGCTGCGCATCGTCTTCACAATCCGAAACTCAGTGAAGAAGAAAACCGCCGAATTTACGACAAATGCAATAATCCGAGCGGGCACGGTCATAATTATGATGTCGAAGTAACCGTCGCAGGAGAACCCGAACCGGAAACGGGTATGGTGATCGATTTGAAAATTTTGAAGCGGTTGCTGCATAAGCATATCATAGATAAGCTGGATCATAAACACTTAAATTACGATGTTGAATTTATGCGGGATGTCATACCGACGGCGGAAAATATTGCCATTAAAATCTGGGAGCAGCTTGAACCCCATATACAAAACGGCAAACTGTATTCGGTAAAATTATTTGAGTCACAGAATAACTATGTAGATTATCGAGGACGATAGAAATAGTATGGAAAAAACGGTTGTTGTAAATAGTGCACTTGAGCAAGCGGTAGAAACTATTCTTCAAGAAATTGGAGAGAATACCGATAGAGAGGGACTTCTAAATACACCGCACCGTGTTGCTGAAGCACTGAAATTTCTGACATCGGGATATAGTCAGGATGTTCATCAGGTTCTCAACGGCGCCGTTTTCGAAGAAAAATATAACGAAATGGTCATTGTGAGGGATATAGACGTATTCAGCTTGTGTGAACATCATTTGCTCCCGTTTTACGGGCGTGCACACGTTGCATATATACCGAACGGAAAGATCGTCGGATTGAGCAAACTGCCGCGTGTAGTGGATGTGTATGCGAAGCGTCTTCAGGTACAGGAGCGATTAACCCAGCAAATAGCGCAAACGTTATATGATGTGCTGCAGCCCGACGGCGTCGCCGTCGTTATTGAAGCGCGCCATATGTGTATGATGATGCGCGGTGTGGAAAAACAGAATTCTCTCGCTACAACGAGTGCCATGCTCGGCGTTTTCGAGAAAGAACAAAAAACACGGGCGGAATTCCTCGATCTTATCGATCGTCGTGTCTCCCTGTAATCCGGAACGGAGTTATAAATGAATGTATGGATAACCGGCGCAAGCAAGGGTATCGGGAAAGCTATTGCCGAAGAATTACTGCGTGAAGGACATAAAGTTGCCGTGAGCGCACGCAATCGTGAATTGCTTGATGATATAGCTGTTGATACGGCGCATAGTGATTCACTGTATAGGGTACCGTTAGATGTAGTGTACTTTGATCGTACAAACGATACGGCAAAGTTAATTATTGAAAAGTTTGGTTCACTCGATGTGCTCATCAACAATGCCGGTGTTACAGAATTTAAACCGATTATAGAGACTTCGATAGAGGAATTTAATGAAATTATCGATGTAAACTTAAAGGGTGTTGTGAACGGTGTAAAAGCTGTACTGCCATATATGGTGGAAAGAAGGAAGGGCTGGATTGTCAATATCATATCGGTGACAGTGAATAAAGTATTTACTAATTCGGGGGCGTATGCTTCATCCAAAGCGGGTGTGTTGGCGCTGACGAATGTTTTGCGGGAAGAAGTGAGAGATAAAGGTATTAAAGTCACATCGATTGTACCCGGTGCAACGGAAACGGAAATGTGGCCTGACGGGGTGCGAAAAAAATACGGAGCGCGAATGATGCACGTCGATGATGTTGCAGAAGTTGTTGCATCGATATTGCGTACTCCGGATAATGTTATGATGGAAGAAATTACACTCCGACCGCAGCTCGGGGATTTATAAAATAGATAAGTAATTGGAAGGTAGTTTATGTCGTTGGAAGGTCAAGTCGCAATTGTAACGGGAGCAAGTAAAGGCATCGGAAAAGCAATCGCATTATCCTTTGCGAAAGAAAAAATGAAGGTTGTGCTTGCTGCGCGAACGAAATCGGAATTGGAAAAAGCAGCCCGGGAAGTAAATCAACTGGGCGGTGAATCGTTGCCGATTCCTGTGGATGTATCGCGCGAAGAAAACATTACGCAATTGGTCTCGCAAACGCTTGAGAATTTCGGTAAAATTGACGTACTTATCAACAATGCAGGGATGGGTGTGTTTGCACCGGTCGACGAGCTGAGGGTAGACGATTTCGACCGTATGTTTTCGATTAATATGCGCGGCGTATTTTTGTGTACTCAAGCCGTGCTGCCGTATATGAAAAATCAAAAATCGGGTGCAATCATTAATATTTCATCGCTTGCGGGAAAAAACTTTTTCAAGGGAGGATCCGGTTACGCTGCGACCAAATGGGCTTTGAACGGTTTTACAAAGTGCTTGATGTTGGAAGCTCGTGAGTACGATATACGCGTTTCGGTTGTATGTCCGGGATCCGTAGCTACTGAATTTTCACCGCACAGTGGAAAAGATCCGGCAAAGATATTGCATTCGCAGGATGTTGCCGATGCAGTTCTTACGATTTTACGTTTACCTTCGAACGCGCTCATGAGCGAGGTCGATTTGCGTCCGACCAATCCGAAATAAATAAAAGAGATAAAAAGATGGACCGATATGACGTCACAATAATCGGCGGTGGACCGACCGGTTTGTTTGCCGCTTTCTATGCGGGATTGCGCGGTATGAAAACTGAAATCATCGATGCGTTGCCGCAATTAGGCGGACAGTTGACCGCGTTATATCCCGAAAAATATATCTACGACGTCGCGGGCTTCCCGAAAGTCCTTTCGAAAGATCTCGCACAAAACCTCATCGATCAAGCATTACAGTACAACCCGACCGTACATCTCGGCGACAAGATAACCGATATGCGCATTCAGGAAGATGAAAATCCGGCGGAAGGAATGCCGTCAAAGTATTTTGAACTGGATACTGAAGACGGCAGCACTCACGAAACATATTCAATAGTTTTGACAATCGGCATCGGAGCGTTCGCACCGCGAAAACTGAACCTTGAAGACGCCGGGAAATTCGAGGGAAAAGGGGTCGATTATTTTGTTAAGGAGAAGTCGAAGTTTAAAAATAAACGCCTGTTGATCGTGGGCGGCGGGGACAGCGCCGTTGATTGGGGACTGCACCTGCACGAAATCGCCGATTCGATCACGTTGATACACCGGCGTGATAGATTTCGCGCGCACGAAGATAGCGTGAAGCAGCTCTTTGAATCTCCCGTTACGATAAAAATCCCTTATGAAGTAAAAGCTATTTACGGAAATGCAACAGTTGAAGAAGTAACCATCTTTAACAACAAAACAAAAGAAGAGGAAAAACTCGAGGTAGATCATATTCTGCTGAACCTGGGATTTGTTGCAAATATCGGTAAGATTAAAGAATGGGGACTCAATATTGTTAAAAACGATATAGAAGTGACAAGCAAGATGGAAACGAACGTTCCCGGTATATATGCAGCCGGGGATATTGCTACCTATCCCGGTAAATTAAAACTTATTGCAACCGGATTCGGCGAAGCAGCGACGGCGGTTAACAACGCAAAAACATACATCGACCCCTCGGCGAAAGCATTCCCCGGTCATAGCAGTGATATGGAGCCGCCTCCAGGTTCAAAGTAAATTCTATGAAACATACCATATTGATCACGCTCCCGTTAAAGGATCGGCATATCGATAAGATCCGGAATTCTTTCCCCGATGCTGATATTCATTTCTTTCCCGGTAATCATTCTGTTTCAAAATTTCACGATGCTTGCACGGTATATCTTGGATTTCCGGACCAAAACGAACTACTGAGTTCACCAAATCTTGCATTCATTCAAGCCGGATATGCAGGAGTCGACGCTCTGCCGGATGAGGCATTCAGTAAAAACGATTTAGTGATCGCTTCGGCAAAAGGCATTCATAATACTCAGATGAGTGAATTATTTTTTGCTATGGTGTTATACTTCGGAAGAAATATGTCCGCGTGGAACGAGCGAAATTTACAACGCAAATGGGATAAGCAGCCGGTGAAAGAGACATTTTTGCTCGGCGGGAAAAAACTTGCAATTGTGGGCTATGGTACTATCGGGAAGAAAATCGCAATGATAGCTCAGACATTCGATATGCGTGTAATCGGTGTTCGTTCGTCTGTTGAATCAGAAAACCGGAGAAGCGATCCTTTTACCGACGAAATTGTACCGGTCGATGAGGTAAAGGCTATTCTGGCAAAGAGTGATATTGTTCTAAATCTCCTTCCGCTTACCCCGGCTACGGAGAATTTTTTTAATGAAGAACGATTCGGTTCGATGAAACCCGGCGTGATGTTTGTAAATCTTGGGAGAGGGGCAACGGTTGTTGACAACGCACTCATTAAAGCGATTGACGGTGGTGTCGTTCATTATGCTGCACTTGATGTATTCCGTGATGAACCGTTGCCGGACGACCATCCCTTTTGGACACATCCCCGCATACTAATAACACCCCACGTAGGAGGATTGATGCCGGATTACTGGGGTGCAGTGGTCGATTTGTTCATCGAAAATTTGCAGCGCTTTGAACGCGGGGAGGAATTAATGAATGTAGTAGATAAGGCGAAGAGATATTAAGGGAAAATGACGTATGGATATCTTATTATTAAATTTGTATAATATGGTATGAGAATTAGTATGAATATAGGTATGATTTGTGGCACAGGTTAAAATAGCAATCTCGATTTCTGCGGATTTGCTTGATGTCGTAGATGGGATAGCAGGAAAAATGGAAATACCACGCAGCCGGGTAGTCTCTTTGGCAATAGAAGATTTCGTTGAAAGAAAGGATAATGATGAATTATTAGAAAAAATCAATTCCTCGTTTTCCGATAAGCAAGCATTATTGGAGAAACGTAAAAGGCGCAAGCAGATGCATCGAAAAATTGTTAAAGGGACATGGTAGTAAATCAAGTATCGAACGGGCTAAGATACCGGGAAATGTGATGTTGCATAAGGGGGAAGCAAATCTTCGTAAAAAGAGTGTAGTTAATGTATCTCAAATATTTACCGTTGATAAAGTAGATTTGGTTAGGAAAATTGGCACATTATCTGCAAAGCGAGTTGAAGATATCTTAGCGGGGATATTGTTAGTTATTGCTCCCCGGGATCCATCGAATTAATTCTTAACGGCGCACCTTTTAAAATGCGCCGTTTTTATTTAAAAGTTAAGTAATCCTTACCATCTTCCTCGCGAATGTCGTCGCCACGAACCTCGTCGGTCGCCCAATTCGCCGAACCCCCTTCGGTGTTTTTGCCAGATTTCTCTTTGTTCGGGTGTAAGAACTTCACGAACGTCATTCCAGTGCGTTACTCGTGCACGCTGTAAATTTGTGCGGATGGACTCCTGCTCTTTTATCATATTCTCTATCGCTTGCATATCGGGAGTGTCTTTTCTCATTTCTTCCTGCAGCGAAAGACGGATTTTTTGTAATTCTGCTCGCTTATCGATCATTTGTTTTTGATGAACACTGCGAATTCCGGAGAGTTTGGACTCCTGTTCAGCAGTCAAATCGAGCCGTTCGTGCAAACGCATACGGTCGGGTCGTTCTCCTCGCATACCGCGCTCGCCGAAGCCGCCCCTCATTTGTGCATCAAGCGATGCTGAAAAAAATAATAATCCCGCCAGAATTACTATAAATGAATGTAGTCTCATGGTTCCACCTCTTTTTTATTAGTAATGTGTGTTGCCTGTTTTATACTTATTAGACTCATGAATCGATGGAATGGTTTAATCGGGATAATGTCGATTCAACGCTTTTTATGTATTTCTATTGAAAATTCATTAAAATTTTTTTAACATACATATAGTCAAAAGAACTGTTCAAATTGTACGGTTGGCGATCGTGATATGACGAAGATTGATGATGAAAAATACCGTGATATTGGTAAGCCCTGGAATGCGACAAAAATTCAGAATTTAATACTGATAGGGATATCGCTATTATTTATTGTTGCACTCGGAGTAAAATTATTGCTCAATATATCGCGTATAGATTTTGTTGCCAACCCGCCGTCAATGTTTCCCGACGGTCAATCCACGACAACAGTAAAGGCAATTCCGTATAATACGGTTGGATTACCGATGAAATTCAGGTCGATACGGGTATTCTACGAAATTACAGATGGAAGCGATAAGGTGGTGGTTGTCTCACGGGATAAGAATTCCATTACGCTCCGCGCAAAACGTGAGACAGGGGATGTTGTAGTTAGAGCACATCTCGCCGGAGATACAATCCCGTATGAAATTATTGTACCGATCTTACCGCAGTTTGCCTTAAATTAATCAAACCGGTTGATTTTCTTTAATTTAGTGGGTATATTTCAATTTGTGAAACAGGAAGTAATAATACAAAATGAAGGTTTGGAGGCAGAGTGAAGTTCCCGCGTGCAGGCATAGGTTTTCTCCTCATCATCTTTTCGTCGTTTCTTACAGGATGTTCAGTCATGCAACCGGTTGGGGATTATTTCGGCCGGCAGTATATTAATACGGTGTCCTATTTTAATACCTTTTATAATGCGAAAAAACTGTATGAAGAAGCGATTGAGGAAACGGCGGAAGCGGAAAAACGACACCAACAACAAAACCGCGCTGGTCAGGTCGAAATCCCGCAGCAGGTACGACAAAAGTTTAACGATGTTATCGAGAAATGTTCCCGTTTACTGCATCAGTATCCGACAAGCAGATATGCTGATGATGCGGTCCTTATGATAGGAAATTCATATTTTCATATGCGGCAGAATGTGCAAGCTGAACGGAAATATCTTGAGATGCTTGCAGAATTTCCCGGCAGCAGAAACATACCGGAGGCGCAACTTCTTCTGGCGAAAACCCAGCTACGGATGAATAAACAGGGAGATGCTCAGGTAGCGTTACAAAATCTTGTCGAAAGGTTAGACTCACGAAGTGATCGTGATATCGTTGCTCGCGCACGAATTGAATTAGGCGAGATTGAAAGACAAGCCGGCAATTTAAATGATGCTATCAAAGAGTTTTCCTCGGCGGTCGAAATTGCCCGCGACCGAACGATTAGAACCGAAGCGCGTTTTTATCTTGCTAACGCATATTATGATCTCGAACAGTATGAAAATGCATTTGATGAATTTACTGAAGTTGTGGATGACCGACCTACCGGCAGAATTTTATTCGAATCACAAAAAACACGCGCACGGATTTTGACTATTAACGATCAACACGACTCTGCAATTGATCTGCTTGCCGATCTGCTGAGCGATTTGCGTCTCACCGATTACGTATCACGAATTGAGCTTGAAGCGGCGCATATATATCTCGATCAAGGATTAATCGAAAAAGCAATCGATCAATATGTATATGTAGATACTACTTATTCGCGCACTGTTGTATCCACAGAAGCACAATACTCACTCGCGACAATATATAATGATACATTCGGTGATTTCAAAAGAGCGAAAGACTACTTTGAAGCGGTTTCGCGCGCTACTCCTCCGTCGGATCTTACACGAAGCGCCTGGGCGCGAAATGATCATTTGACAAGATATTGGAATCATAAAAGTGAAATTGCACGACTGGACTCTGTGATATTAGCGCAAAAAGAACAGGTGCATGAACTCGAAGAACAATTGTCAACCGTGACGGACACAACCGGAATTGAAATCAGCGATACGCTCAATGTTGAGGAATCATTTGAACCGTATGGTACCGTAACACCCGAAGAATTACAAAATCAAATTGCATCCGACGCCGATAAACTGGCACGAAATTATAACGAACTGGCAGGACTGTTCTACATAGAAATAGAGCGTCCGGATTCTGCAGCTCATTACTATTCCCGGCTTGCATACAAATTCCCCGAATCTCAGTTCGCACCGCAAGCTCTATACGCACTCGCCGAAATTGTACGATTAGCTTCCGAAGATGGCTATACGGTTTCTGCCGCCGAATTGCTCATCGACTCGCAGATCGTCAGTGAGGAACCACAAGACTTACGGGATTCTATCTACGGGTTGTTAATCGATAGATATCCGGATTCGATATTTTCCGTTGAAGCCAAACGAATACTTGGCATGGAAATTCCGGAAGTCGAATCGGATCCGCTGGAAGAAATGTACCTTCGGGCTGAAAAAGCCATGCTTGCGGAGAATTATGAGGATGCGCTGTATTTATTCGAGTATATACTGAGGGACACTGCAGATTCGAAACATTCGGCGCAGGCACGTTATGCAATCGGGTGGGTCTATGAAAATATTAAGTATAAACCCGACAGTGCTGCGGTATATTATCAAAAACTTGTAGATATCCATCCGGATACTCAGTTTGCCTCAGCGGTGAGAGAAAAAGTTAATGCCTGGAATGAAAAAATCGCTGAAGAAGAGCGTGCATGGCAGGAAGAGGAAGTTGCAGAGACTGTAGAGCAAGAACAGGAGGAAACGGTGCAGGAAGCAGTTGATGAAGAGCCGGCTCGACAACGGGGTATTCCCCTTGCACGTCCGACCGATGTAAAAGAACTTGAAGAAAAACCCGACACCACCCGTATAGAAGAACAGAATGAAAATTGAAATACTCCCGGTTGTGCAGTGTGAACAGCTTCAACCGACTGTATATGCACTGCATCTGCGTAGTGCGTATTTTTCCGGCAACATTAAACCGGGACAGTTTATAAATGTAAAAGTTCAAGGTGGTGTATATCCACTGCTTCGAAGGCCGTTCTCCGTTGCATATAAAAATCAGGATATTGTTACAATAATTTTTGATGTGGTTGGAGAGGGAACTCGCATACTGTCAGAGAAAGCGCCTGGTGATACCGTCGATGTTCTTGGTCCGTTGGGACAATCGTTCACGATACCCTATCCCGGATATACGGCCATTCTTGTTGCGGGTGGTCTCGGTATGGCGCCGATGCCGATCCTTACTCAATTTCTAAAGGAACAAGGGATTACGAACATCGAAACCTTTCTGGGAGCGCGATCTGAAAATTATCTTGTTGATTATAATCTCGTGAATGTACACTATGCAACGGATGATAACAGTAAGGGATTTCACGGTACAGTGGTTTCGCTGCTGGAAAAGTGGTTGGCGGAAAATACGGATAAATCTGTGTATGTCTATGCCTGTGGTCCGAACCCGATGCTGCGAGCGTTGCAATCGACGCTTAAGAATCGATCTCTATCCGGACAGGTCTCACTCGAGTGCATAATGGCATGCGGTGTGGGGATATGCCAGGGTTGCCCGGTTGAATCGATTAACGATGAAAAAAAATACCGTTTGGTATGTAAGGATGGTCCCGTTTTTGATATTCAATCAGTGATGATACAATGATGGAAGTACGTACGGATTTCTCTATCGGTACAATGCATTGCCGAAACCGTGTATGGGTTGCATCGGGTACGTTCGGCTATGGCGATGAATGTCTTGATCTGGTCGATGTGAATAGGATCGGCGCTATCATTACAAAATCGCTTTCAATGAAACCGCGGGATGGTAATCCACCCCCAAGAATAGTCGAGACGCCGGGCGGGATGATAAATTCAATCGGATTGGCAAACATTGGAGTCGATAGATTCCTGGAAGAGAAAGCGCCTTTTTTGCGTTCGATCGAAACATCTGTGATTGTTAATATAGCGGCGAGTACACTCGAGGAATATAGAGCCGTCCTTGAACGAATCGAAGCCGCGGATTGTTGTGATGGATACGAGATCAATGTATCTTGCCCGAACGTAAAAGAAGGGGGATTGTCATTCGGAACGAACGTACGAATGACGGCAGAAATAACCCGTGAGCTAAGACCGATAACCGACAAACCGCTTATTATAAAACTGACGCCGAATGTAACATCAGTATCCGAATTTGCGCGAGCCGTGGAAAATGAGGGCGCCGACGCAGTGTCGTTAATCAATACTCTGGTCGGTATGTCGGTTGATGTGAAGACACGTCGCCCGAAAATAAGCACTACCACCGGTGGATTATCCGGTCCGGCAATTCGTCCGGTGGCGCTGGCAAAAGTTTATGAAGTGGTCAATTCCGTCTCTATCCCTGTGATCGGAATGGGGGGGATAATGTGCCCCGATGACGCTCTTGAATTTCTGATAACAGGTGCGGTTGCAATAGAAATCGGAACGGCGAATTATATCAATCCGGGTATTGCCGTCGAGATCGCAGATGGAATTGCCGCATATTGTAAAGATAACGAGATATCCGATGTAAATGATCTTATTGGAACATTACAGACCGATCAAACAATTTCTGTTGTAAAGAGCTGGTTGTAATTATTACTCGAACATATAATCCGGTTTAGAATATTATTTCAATATGGCGCAATCGTATCAGGAGTTCATCGATTGGTTATACGGGTTACAACGATTCGGAATTAAACTTGGACTCGAAAAAGTTTCACTATTGCTGGAGGATCTAGGGAATCCCCACAATCAGTATCTCTCTATTCACGTAGCGGGCACAAACGGTAAGGGATCGGTAGCATCGATGATAGCAGCCGTTTTGCAGACGTACGGTTTAAAAACCGGATTGTATACTTCCCCGCACCTTGTTCGCTTCTCTGAAAGAATTAAAATTAACGGGGAAGAGATACCCGAAGACATTGTTGTCGATTACTCTTCAAGAATACAATCGAAGGTCGACACGCTGCGGGCAACGTTTTTCGAAGCAACAACCACGATGGCAATGAAATACTTTGCCGACAATGAAATTGACGTTGCCGTGTTTGAAACAGGACTTGGCGGGCGCTTCGATGCAACGAATGTTGTAACACCGGTATTATCCGTCATTACAAGTGTAGGACTTGAACATCAGAAATATCTCGGAACTACACTTGCGCGCATTGCCTATGAGAAGGGAGGAATTATCAAAGAAGGGATACCGGTGGTTTCCGGGGTGCAAAGTGCGCGCGCGATTGAAGTTCTCAGAGAGATTGCAGAATACAATAACGCACAATGTATTGAGGTCACTCCCTATGCAACGGCGGTTTTGCACGAAAAAGACCTCAATAAATCGATTGTCGATATGTATTTTGGTGATGCAAAACAGCACGAAAAAATTGTCATCGGATTGCCCGGACTTTATCAGATACAAAATGCTCTCATAGCGGTCAGAGCATTGGATGTTCTTCGGGGTAAGGTAGGAAACGTAGCACAAAGATGGAATATTAGCGATCAACAATTACGATACGGATTGGAGCACGTTAATGAATTGACGGGAATAAAAGGGCGGTTACAATTGTTACAGAAAGAGACGGGGCAGTGGCTACTTGATGTCGGACATAATCCGGGTGCTATTCGCGAGTTGGTTCGCTCTTTAATTGAAATGGGGTATGAAAACATTCCGGTCGTTTTCGGTGTTTTAAATGATAAAGACGTCAAATCAATGTTGCGCACCCTATCGAAAATTGCACGGGTGATGTATTTTGTTGAGCCAAGGAACGAGCGTGCGATTTCCGGTGAGCAGCTTCGCCGGTTATCGGAGGATATTTTCTTCCCTGTTGTCGCGTGCGGTCGTGTATCGGATGGAATCCGGATGACGGCTACAAACTCAAAAAATAGTGAAATAATCCTGGTGACCGGCTCACATTTTGTGATCGGTGAGGCATTAGAATTTTTGGAATAAACTGCTAATAATCTTGACAAAATAAATAAAAACAGGTATATTTTAATTGGCTTCACGAATCAGCCACCAGGAAATCACATCGGAAAATCTCAAGTAAAGATATAGCGCCATCCAATATAAATTTGATATTAAATCTGGGTGTTTAAATCGGGATAAAGAAAATAATTAATTAATTAATTTATATAAACAAGGTAATATTTAATGGTAATGGACATAAACGTACTGCAATCGAAGAAAATCGTTGAGCTTCAAAAGATTGCTAAGGAAATGAAGCTCACCGGATATAGTGATCTGAGGAAACAGGATCTCATATTCAAAATACTTGAAGAGGCAACGGAGCAAGATGGTATGCGCTTTAGCAAAGGAGTGCTCGAAGTGCTCCCGGGTGGTTATGGTTTCCTTAGATCGGTAGATTACAACTATCTTCCCTCACCGGATGATATTTACGTATCGCCCTCGCAAATAAAGAAATTTGGATTGCGTACCGGCGATACCGTCAGCGGACAGGTTAGGCCACCGAAAGAAGGGGAACGATTCTTCGCTCTATTACGGGTCGAGTCGGTAAATCAGATAGATCCTGAGAATATACGTGACCGGCCTTTATTTGATAATTTAACACCGCTATATCCCGAAGAGAGGATACCGCTCGAAGTGGCGCCGTCCGATTATGCAACACGAATAATCGATCTGCTGGCTCCGATCGGTAAGGGACAGCGAGGTATGATTGTTTCGCCGCCGAAAGCCGGTAAAACCATACTTTTACAGAAAATAGCAAACAGCATTACGAGAAATTCCCCGGATGTTATATTGATGGTGCTGCTTATCGATGAGCGCCCCGAAGAAGTTACCGATATGGAACGGTCGGTTCAAGGTGAGGTTATATCATCGACTTTCGATGAACCGCCGGAGCGGCATGTGCAGGTTGCAGATATGGTGCTCGAAAAAGCAAGGCGCACCGTTGAGACAGGAAGGGATGTTGTGATTTTACTCGACAGCATCACACGTCTTGCACGAGCACACAACACGGTCGTTCCGCATAGCGGGAAGATTCTCTCGGGTGGTGTTGATGCGAACGCACTTCACAAGCCAAAACGTTTCTTCGGCGCAGCGAGAAATATCGAAGAAGGGGGCAGTTTGACTGTCATTGCTACCGCACTTGTCGAGACCGGAAGCAGGATGGATGAGGTTATCTTCGAAGAATTCAAGGGCACCGGTAACTTAGAGATCGTTCTTGACCGGAAGCTGAGCGACCGGCGCGTATTTCCTGCAATAGATGTAAATAGAAGCGGAACCCGTCGAGAGGAATTGTTGCTCGGAGAAGAAGAGTTGAATCGTGTCTGGATACTGCGCAAAATTCTGAGTGAGTTTACGACAGTGGAAGCGATGGAGTTTATGCTCGAAAAGATGCGCGGGACGAAATCCAACAAAGAATTCCTCCGCGCGATGAACAGCTAATATATTGATGTTCCATCCCTAAACGAACGAGGAATCACATGAATAATAACGACGTTTTTATTGTAAGCGCGTGCAGAACCCCTGTCGGCTCGCTCGCAGGATCGCTCAGCGCTGTTCCGGCGCCACGCCTCGGAGCAAAAGTAGTGAGCGAAGCTATTAAAAGAGCAGGCCTCCAAACCGATCAAATCGATGAAGTTATAATGGGTAATGTACTGCCTGCAGGATTGGGGCAAGCACCGGCGCGGCAAGCGGCAATTTTTGCCGGCTTACCGAATTCGGTCGAATGCATGACCATTAACAAGATGTGTGGCTCGGGACTGAAGAGCGTTATGCTCGGTACTCAGGCGATTAAGAACGATGATGCATCAATAATTATTGCCGGTGGTATGGAGAGCATGTCGAATGCACCGTATCTGTTAGATAAAGCACGTAGTGGATACCGGCTCGGGCATGGTAAGTTGCTCGACTCTATGATTGTAGACGGATTATGGGACGTTTATAACGATTACCACATGGGAAATGCAGCCGAACTATGTGCAAAAGAGTGCTCCATTCCACGTGATCTGCAGGATGAGTTTGCTGTGATGAGTTATAAACGAGCACAGACTGCACAAAAAGAGGGCTGGTTTAAGAAAGAAATAGTCCCATTCGAGATTACCGGTAGAAAAGGGGCTTCGACAGTGGTTGACACGGATGAAGAGCCGCAGCGCGTTAAGTTTGAAAAAATTCCCGAACTAAAACCGGTATTTCAAAAAGACGGCACTGTAACTGCAGCGAATGCATCAACCATCAACGATGGAGCCGCGGCGGTAGCAATAATGTCGGGAAAAAAGGTGGATGAATTGAGCGCCAAGCCGATCGCTCGGATTATTGCTCAAGCATCTTATGCAAAAGCGCCCGAATGGTTTACAACGGCGCCTGCAGATGTTATTTCAAAGGTGTTGAAAAAAGCAGGTATGAAAAAAGAAGACATAGGATTGTTTGAAGTAAACGAGGCATTTGCCGTTGTAGCGCTCGCAGTCAATAAGATTGCAGGTCTCGACCCTGAAAAGGTAAATATACACGGCGGAGCAGTCGCACTGGGACATCCAATCGGCGCGAGCGGCGCCCGCATTCTGGTGACGCTGCTTCACGCTATGGAACTCAAGGATGTTCAGTTCGGTCTCGCTGCACTTTGTATTGGAGGCGGTGAAGCAAGCGCGGTAATTGTGGAACGTATCTAATCAATCAAAAGCCCGTTATTATTTTATGACGGGCTTTTTCATTTCTTATATCCTAAAAACCAATCGGATAATACTATGACACAGAATAAAAACATAACGGTAGTCGGTGCAGGTACGATGGGGAACGGCATTGCCCACGTGTTTGCACAATTCGGGTATAAAGTCAACCTGTGCGACGTGAAGAAGGATTTTCTGGATCGCGCTCTTCAAACGATCACGAAGAATCTTGACCGACAGATAAAAAAGGAAATTATAAACGAGTCACTAAAGCAAGAAACGCTCGATAATATTTCGGTTACGACCGATCTCGCATCAGCAGTTGTGGATTCATCTCTTATCATAGAAGCGGTTACCGAAGATATCAAGGTTAAAACGGATATCTTCAAAACCGTTGATGAGAAAGCGCCGGCGAATGCTATCATTTCGAGCAACACCTCTTCGATTTCTATCACCGAACTTGCCGCAATAACAAAGCGGCCGGAAAAAGTAATCGGCATGCATTTTATGAATCCCGTGCCGATGATGAAATTAGTCGAGATTATTCGAGGACTTGCTACCGGTGACGAAACGTATCAAACAATCAAAGCTATTACCGAATCGCTTCAAAAAACGCCGGTCGAAGTAAACGATTATCCCGGCTTTGTGTCGAATCGCGTATTATTGCCCATGCTGAATGAAGCGATGTACTGTGTAATGGAAGGCGTCGCAGAACCCGAAGCCATAGACACAGTGATGAAACTTGGAATGAATCATCCGATGGGACCGTTGACGCTCGCTGATTTTATCGGACTTGACGTGTGTTTATCAATCATGGAAGTATTACACGAGGGACTGGGGGACGATAAATACCGACCGTGTCCGCTATTAAAGAAAATGGTTGCAGCAGGGCGCCTGGGAAGAAAAACGGGTAAGGGATTCTACGAGTATAACAAGTAATATTCGAAAACCGGTGCGGTGAAAATCCAATTGAGAGGGCAGTAAATTTGTTGAAAACAACCTTCGGAGATTGTAATATAAGATTACACCGTCTAAAGGTTGTAAAGTTTGAACACGACCTTTTTAGAAATCATTATAGCTGTTTAAAAAATAATGTACATCGAAATCGTTAGGTTAGGTAAAAAATGATCACGCTGGTAGAGCCGGTTATCTATGTAATCACACTCATTTTTTCAGCTCATATCTTTGGTGATTTTGTTTTTCAAACAAGAAAAGATGTGGAGCGTAAACCTGATCTGTCGGTGCTGATAAAGCATTCATTAGTTCATGCTGCCCTCGCCTATGTATTCAGCGGAATGTGGTCTCTATGGATCATTCCTGTTGTTATTTTTATATCACATGGGTTAATAGATTGGATAAAGGATTCGCTTCAAAATACTATCAAAAAACCTCTTGCAGTATTTTTGCTTGATCAAGCAGCGCACATAGTAGTTATTATTATGCTGGCTTTCTCACTTAATGAATATCCTCATCAAGATTTACAAATATACTGGATTGAAAAGCTCGGATCTTCGTTCTTCTATTCCATGGTAATCGTTGTGGGGATCATCCTCGTCGTCAGGGTCGGCGGAATAATAATTAAAATGGCATCAAGTACAGATAAGCACCGAGAAGATGAAGTGAGACGGTGAACGAAGATGAAGATTCGACGACGGTGTTAAAATGTGGAAATTTTAAGTATGTAATTAGTGATTAACGTGTAATATCAAATAGGAACCTGCCATGAACTTTAAATTCAATGAAGAACAGTTACTGATTAAAGAAACTGCCCGTAAGTTTGCAGAAGAAGAACTACAAAAAAGCGCAGCAGAACGCGATGAGAAGGGAAAATTTCCGACCGAGGAGGTAAAAAAGTTAGCCGAACTTGGTTTTATGGGAATGATGGTCCCCGAAGAGTATAACGGTGCAGGTCTCGATACCGTTAGCTACGTTCTCGCGATGGAAGAAATATCACGGGTGGATGCGTCGGTCGGTGTAATTATGTCGGTCAATAATTCGCTTGTTACATGGGGAATTAACGAACACGGAACCGATGAGCAGAAAGAAAAGTATCTGAAACCGCTTGCCTCCGGTGAAATGCTCGGTTGTTTCGCTTTATCCGAACCGGAAGCGGGCAGCGATGCCACCAACCAAAAAACAACAGCAGTACGTGACGGCGATAATTATATTCTGAACGGGACAAAGAACTGGATCACGAACGGATATAATGCGGATGTCGCCCTGGTAATGGCTACGACAGACAAAACCAAACGCGCCAAGGGTATCAGTGCTTTCATCGTAGAAAAAGATTCCCCGGGATACTCAATCGGTAAAAAAGAGAATAAACTCGGCATTCGCAGTTCCGATACCGTATCGATCGCTTTTGAGGATTGCACAGTCCCGGCTGCGAATCTGATCGGCGAAGAAGGATTCGGATTTAAGTTTGCGATGAAAACACTCGACGGCGGCAGAATCGGTATTGCCGCACAGGCGCTCGGTATTGCGCAAGCGTCGCTCGATGCCTCGATCAAGTATTCCAAAGAACGGAAAGCATTCGAAGTGTATATTTCTGAACACCAGGCGATCCAGTTTAAACTTGCGGATATGGCGACAAATATACAGGCAGCGCGATTGCTCACGCTCAATGCCGCTTTTACTAAAGATCAGGGTACTGCTTATGCGAAGCAAGCAGCAATGGCGAAATTGTTCGCTTCGAAGATCGCAGTCGAGGCTGCACTTGAAGCTATACAGATCCACGGCGGGTATGGATATATTAAGGAATACAATGTTGAACGATATCTTCGCGACTCAAAAATTACGGAAATCTACGAAGGGACATCCGAGATACAGCGTATTGTTATCGCAAGGCACTTGTTAAGGGATTGATTGATAATTCTGTAGATAATTCTGTAGATAATTTCAATAAACTCTTGCCTTATTCGTATTTTTTTGTTAATATCGCACAATAGAAATAATGATCCGGGCAGTAGGGTTGGTTATTGCTATCATTTCAAGGAGCTGTAATGTACAGGATGCTGTTTCTGCTGTTTTTAACGTTGATCGTAGGTTGTGTATCTCATAAGAATGACGATTCGGACCGACCGGATGAAATGGAATTTAATATCGACCCCGAATTATTAGGTAGTACAGTTCACCTGGATGAAAAAGGCATAAGCTTCCAGCCGCCGAGAGAGTGGACGCAATTATCCGATGAAATTTTTGATGAAGCTGTTCGGCAATTGAAACAATTCCAAACGGATCACGAATATTTTTCAATCCATCCGGTAAATATATTTCTTCATCCTCGGCACGGCAGCACGCTGATTATATCCGAAATCTCAGCCGATGAGTCATTCTCCGATCCTTCGGAGATGATAGAAAGGTTCCACAAAAAGTTGGAAGATCGATTCGAAGATCAGAATGTACGGGAAACAGTTTTCCTGAAGGACGGAATATACTTCCATCAGTATCTTATACAAAGTCAAGATAAAGTAAATTTCAAACTTTTATTCTATAATGCTGCGGCCGATTTATTCCAGGTAGATTATGTAGTTCCACGGAGTGTATATCTTTCTGAAAGTAGAGCCATTGAGTCATCGATAGGGTCAATTCACATATTCACTAATTAGATTAAAAGATGGAGGACAATATGTTTAGTAAATTTGTCTCTTTGCTTGTAATTGTTGTTCTGTTGCTGACATTGGTCGGCTGTGCGGCGCATACTCACATTGTTGGCGACGGCGCGCAGGGAATGCAACAGCAGGAAGCTCGACAATGGTATATTTTATGGGGATTAGTGCCGATTAATGACGTTGATTCACAAATGATGGCGGGTAATGCCGATAATTATACAATACACACAGAAACTTCGTTTCTGGACTTTGTGATCAATATATTTACTCAGTGGGTAAGCGTAACCTCACGTACTGTAACTGTTACACAATAGCTGTCTGTTGTCTGAAAAACAACCTGTTGTGACTCAATGGCCTTTATTAACAAAAAAGATGTTGCCTCGATACTTGAAGAGATAGGAATTCTATTAGAACTCAAAGGTGAAAACCCGTTTAAAACCCGCGCATATTTTAACGCAGCCCGAACAATATCCGGTCTCACAACGGATTTAAAGGAGCTTGTCGAAAGCGGCGAGATCGGAAAGATCAAAGGAATCGGAAAAGCCCTCGCCGAAAAAATTACTACCCTTGTTACAACCGGGAAATTGAAGTATTACGATGATTTAAAAGCTGAATTTCCTCCTACCATTTTTGAACTGATGAATATTCCCGGACTCGGGCCTAAGAAAATCAAGAAACTCTATGATACGCTCGGTATAAGTTCTTTAGTAGAGCTTGAATATGCGTGTATTGAAAATCGTCTTGTCGATCTCGAAGGGTTCGGCGCAAAAACGCAGGAGAATATTTTAAAAGGGATTGACACCCGGAAAAAATTCAGCGAAAAATTCCATTACCCGGTTGCCGAACACGCCGCCGGAGTAGTACTTAATCACATCCGCAAAGTAAAAGGAATTAAACGTTCGGAAATAGCCGGAAGCTTACGAAGAAAAAAAGAAATTATCGGTGATATCGATATACTTGTAAGCGCTGCAAAGAAAGATGTCCCGGAAATTATGAAGCGGTTTGTCTCCGCTCCCGATGTCGAACAAGTAGTAGCCGAGGGCAAAACGAAGTCGAGTGTACTATTGAAAACCGGTATTAATGCTGATATTCGTGTCGTTGCCGACAAAGAATTTCCCTTTGCGCTTCACTATTTTACCGGCAGCAAGGAACACAATGTCCAAATGCGCCGGATCGCCAGGGAACATAAGCTCAAACTAAATGAATACGGACTCTTTCAAGAGTCAAACGATACATTGGTTCCCTGTAAAGAAGAAAAAGATATATTCGAAAAATTGGGATTGATCTACATCCCGCCGGAATTACGTGAAGATACCGGTGAGATAGATGCAGCGGCAAAAGAGAAGTTACCAAAACTTATTGAAGTAAAGGATATACGCGGCGCCTTTCACTGTCATACAATCTATAGCGACGGCGCAAATTCATTGGCAGAAATGGCTGAGGCAGCGCGAAATAGAAAGTGGGAATACCTCGGCATTGCCGATCACAGTCAATCGGCGCAATATGCACGGGGATTATCTAATGCCGATATAAAAAAGCAGCGCAAAGAAATTGATTCCCTGAATGAAAAGTTTAATTCATTCAGATTATTCCACGGCATTGAATCCGATATTCTTGCCGATGGATCACTGGATTACGATGACAGGACGTTGGGTGAATTTGATTATGTGGTCGCTTCGGTACATAGCAGATTTAAAATGTCGGAAGCCGATATGACAAAAAGAGTAATCCGGGCGATACAAAACCGGCATACGACAATCCTCGGTCATCCGACGGGACGCCTGTTGCTGTCGCGGGATGGTTATCAGATTGATCTTGTGCAGGTAATAGACGCCGCATCGGATTACGGGAAAGCCATAGAGATTAATGCGCATCCGTACCGGTTGGATCTTGACTGGCGAATGGTAAAATATGCCAAAGAAAAAGGCGTGAAAATTTTCATTAATCCGGATGCTCATAATACTGACGGACTGGATGATGTCCGCTATGGTGTGGGTATTGCGCGAAAGGGTTGGCTGGAGGCGGGTGATGTCGTCAATGCAATGACGCTTGGTGAGGTATTAAAATTTCTTGCGCTTGAATAACTTTTTTCGCTCGATTACGTATATGGTTGTATGTAATCAACTTTGAATAGTGGAGAAAATAACAATGAAAAACAGCTCAAATCTGATATGGGGATTAATATTTATTGCAGCAGGTATAGTATTTCTGCTGCATAATTACGGTTATATTGATGCGTGGGAGGTTGTCCGGACGTATTGGCCGCTTATCCTTGTGGCAATCGGTTTAAAAATTCTCTGGGATGTAAAACAGAGCGCTTCTGCGAAAGTCATCGGAGAACCCTCCAAACAGGACTGGGACCGGACTAAATCAGGCCAAGCGGGGTATCGATCAACTACTGCGGCGGACTTCCTCAGTGAATCAAATATTATGGGAGATGTAAAGGTCACCGTAGAGTCGGAGAATTTCAAGGGAGGTTCGGTTAATACCGTATTTGGCGATACGAAACTTGATCTGTCAAAAATAATTGTTGCGGAAGGTGAACACACATTGCGGATTAGCGGCGTGTTCGGCGACGTAAAAATCGAAACACCACAAAATCTTCCCATTCGGGTAAGTGGAAATACTCTTGCGGGTGATATAGTAATTCGGGAATATAAAAAGAGCGGAATCGGGCAGAGCTTATCGTACCAATCTCAGGATTATGAAACCGCTCAAAAGAAATTAGATATTTCGATTTCGCAAGTGTTCGGGGACGTAAAAATATATTGATGAATCAATTAATAAAAAGATTAAATAAAGAATATCCGGATCCCGCGGTTGCTTTACGATATAAAACTCCTTTCGAGTTGCTTATTGCGGTGATTTTATCTGCTCAATGCACCGATGTACGTGTGAACATTGTAACCAAAACGCTTTTCAAGAAATACCGCAAACCTGCCGATTATCTTGCCGTACCGCAGGAAAAGCTTGAGGATGATATACGTTCAACCGGTTTTTTCCGGAATAAGGCAAAAAATATCCGGGGAATGTGTAAAAAACTGATAGAAGAGTTCGGGGGAAAGGTTCCCGACTCGATGGAGGAACTCGTTACATTACCGGGAGTAGGAAGAAAAACTGCAAATTGTGTGCTCGGTGAGGCGTATAATATCCCTTCCGGGATTGTCGTCGATACACACGTGACCCGGCTTGCCAATCGACTTGGTTTGACAAAACAGAAAGACGCGGTGAAAATTGAAAAAGAGCTTATGGAGCAGGTACCTAAGAAACATTGGATTACATTCGGAAATTGGCTTATTCATCACGGTCGCCAGGTGTGCCATTCCCGTAAGCCGGCATGCACTTCCTGTGTCCTGAACGATATTTGTCCCTCAGCCGGTGAATTCATTTCGAAAGGAATGGTTAAGCACGAATAACAAAACAACAATAACAAAACAACAATAACAAAACAAC
>PWYR01000154.1 GCA_003567775.1 Ignavibacteriales bacterium
TTATCAATTTGAAAATAATCGAGAGTACTTTCACATACATCAACAATCAAATTGTGAAGTGTATCACGATTCATATTCCGATAATCAACCGCACCACTTAATCCGCAGCCGGGTCTGTCTAAGAGTAAACATCTATAATCCTTGAAATATGAAGCAAGCTGCACCCAGGTACTCCCGGCATTAGGTCCGCCATGGATAAAGAGCAACGGTTCTCCGACGCCCAATTCCTGTACGCGAACATTGATATTGTGCTGCGGAATTTTTACAAAGTGTTCTTTCTTTTCCAGGTTGAATGCTTTAAATAATGCATTCTCCGATTCTCTGAATCGGCCGGTTTTTGGATTATCGTTTTTCATCTATTACCCCTTTGATGTTTTAATTGTTATTGGCTTCTCCGATAAATTAAAAGCATTCATGTTGAAAACGATTTGCCCGTCACTTCCAGTATTTAAAATTCTGCATTATTGAATATTAATTCGTTCTTATCCCAATGAAAGTGACGGGCAAGTTTATATACCGGAGAAAAAACCTACCATACTTTGAGTTAATTAAGTTGGACATAGTGTCCTCAATCATTAACGAAATGGTTTATTGTGCTGCTGTATGATTAATTTTTAGTTTAAAAAACATATAGAAACCGATGATTCCAACTATTCCCGCAAAAACCGCAGGAAAAATACCTCTTTCAAACATTGGCGGGATTGAAAACATGTGTGTGATTAGTCTGAGAAGTACTAAGATGATTAATGCGGCAGCAACCCATCGACGTGGATATATGCCTGCTGTGTAGGTAATTATTCCCGTTAGTAACACGCCAAGAATTAAACTTGGAGCTCCTACCGAAACGAACACTCTCATCATCGGCGGGATATGCGGTGACGTTGCGGTCTCGATCGAATGTACTGCGATATATGGAATAGTAATTCCAATGAACAGGATTATCAGTGCAATTAAACCCGGAGCGCCGGTTCGATGAGATTGTGATAAATAAAAACCCGGAAGACCTAATGCTATAAACACCCCGCCGAAAATTACCAGGAAGTTAAATACTATCCATTGGATACCATCTCTATCGACATATGCAGGATCGAAGATGGCGAACAATATCCACCCAAGTGTTGCCATATATCCACCTACCATGAGAGAAAAGCCGGAGAAGCGAATGAAATTTTCGGTTTTCATTTCGCGTTACCTGTTCCCGAACTCTCTCGGTTCAAGACTCTGTAAAAAAGCCCATAACGCATCAAGCTCCATGTCCGTCATTCCTCTGAAATTCAAATAAGGCATAAACTCGTCGAGCTTCTCTCCGTTCGGTCGGATTCCCTCTCTCATCGCCCGATAAAAATCATCTATTGACCACAAACCTATTCCCGTCTCCCGATGAGCTGTGATGTTTGTTGCAATAGGCATATCCGGAGGTTCACCGGGTCCTTTTCCTCCGGAATAACCGGGACCGTGGCAGGTCTGACACGTCGATGCGAGATACTTACCGTATTCTGCCGTCGGGCCCGGTTCGGGCGCCGGCGGCCGTTCGGCATAGTGATCGATATCTTCAGCGGAAATGAAATGCTCGAATACTCCCAGGCCTAAAAATATTCTTGCCAGAGGACCGAGCTTCGTTTCCGGTAAATCGTTCTCTACGGCAGGAAGATTTTTAATATATGCGATAATTGCTTCCATATCCGGATCGCTGAGATGTGTATATTCAAAAGAGGGCATAAGGACAGCAGGTTTTCCATCCCGTTTGATTCCATAACGAATCAAACGCTCAAGCTCGGCATTGCTATATTCATCCTTTATCTCTGTTATGTTCGGAAATACAAGCCGGCCAAAGAGCGGATCGTCAAGTTCAATTTGTCCGCTATAATCCATGCCGTGACACGCACCGCAGAGAAAAACATTGTCTGCAAAATGACGCCCACGCTCGATGGTCAGAGGATCAAACGAAACTTCGAAATCTGCGATTTCAAGGGTATAGATCTTGTTGAGACGCCGCTCGGTCGAGATGTGGATGACAAGATAAAAGAGCACCAATACTACAATGAGACCGCCGAAAGTGAATCCAATCCATTTTAGGATCTTCTTCATACTGCCTCCCGTATAAATTTACCGTATGTTTAGCGTAAACTCAACTGTTGTTTTCGAATTCGATTGTATGTTGATTTCTTTTGCGGCGACGTGCGGGTCTTCGTAAATATATTGCACAACCTCATTGCCCGATCTTCGTGTATCGCGGATAGCAGCACCTCCATGCCAGACGCGAATTTCATAATTACCCGGCGGTACTTCATCGAGAGTGAATGTTCCGTTCTCGTCCGTTACCGTATAATAAGGGTGTTCCGATACAACGATAAATGCGCTCATCCACGGGTGCCCTGCATCGCAAACAGCGTGATAAATACCCGGTTGATCGAATAGCGCAGGGCGAATGGTTGTTCGTTGTCCCTTAATGGGTTGCGCAATGTTGAAGATTGTCTTACCGTCATTAATATGATACGCCCGGACATTGTGCAGAATATCGTCGCTGTTGCTGATCACAAGCTCTTCGCCAAAAGGAAGTACAACCACGTGCGGCTCAAAGTGGCAACCTTTTTGATCGAGAACCACAGTTTCCGTGTTATCGAATTTCTTTCCTTCGGATATATTCGCCAGATATACCACGGCATTTTCCACACCGTTATCCCTGCCGACCGATAATCGCGGTGAAGGAGTCGACGATCCGCAGCAGTGCACGTCCTTGTGTACCGGTAGTATGGGAACGGGAGGTGTTTCACCCTCGAGTGAAACCCTCCCTGTTATAATCCCTCCACGTTCTACTGACACAGCCCTGTAAGACGATTGTGAGAAAGTCGTTTGAAACGTTACAATAAGAGCGATTAACAGTATAACCCGCATATTATTTTCCCCGAAGAACCGGTTCAGGAACGGGATTATGTATCGGCGGCAGCGACATAAAATATGCAAACATCGCTTTTAGATCTTCCTCCTTTGCTTCTGCAAGATTGAACCACGGCATAGGCGGCATTATCGGACGCCCTTCTCCCATATGCTGACCGGTGCGCATCGCTTTGATAAACATTTCTTCAGTCCACGAACCGATACCGGTTTCCTCATCCGGCGTAAGGTTTGCGGCATAGGTTATACCCCACGGACCGGCAAATCCGGTGAGATGATGGTTACCCAAAAATCCCCATCCGTCCATACCGAGTACCCCATCCGGCACTTCGGGTAATTTATCTTCAGCCGGATGTCCACTGAAATGACGCTCCATATCGAAGGACATTCCCTCCGGACCGAATTTTTTCGGGGTGTGACAATCATGGCATCCGCCTATTGTGACGAGATATTTGCCGCGTTCAATTAACGATTTATTTTCATTGCCGTTGCCTTCTGCGCCGATAGCTATAGACGGCGAAGAAGCGAATGAGTAAATTACAATGGCAAGTATAAATATGAAAAAAACACCTATGTATGTTTTCAAATTCATGATACCCTCTTTACGTCATTTTTAAATGGAAATAGTGAATTAACCTGATACCCTGATTAAGTTGTTTGCTGCGTCACCCCAAGTTGTTCCATTACACTGGCAATATCATAGTAACGATGTTCCTCAACGATTTTTCCTTCATCATCTAATCGTTCGAAACTCGCAACGTTTATTTTTATCTTTTTACCGGTAGGCGGAAATTCACCCTCGGGCGTTTCCATCGGTCCGGTGTTTGTACCGCTCATGAGAATTTGTGCGGCGCCCGTATTTCCTTCCGCGAGGACAGATTGGATTTCAAAGCGCGTGTCCGGAAAAGCTTGTAAGTTCACAGTAGTGTCTTTTTCTATCGCGGCTTTGCCTTTGAGCGGCTCCGGATAAAAGGGATCATATACCACTGCATTGTCTGCATATAACGAGGCGACCGTTTTGGCATCGTGACTGTTGATCGCTTCAGACAGTTTTGTAAAAATATCTTTTATATTCATTCCACTCTCCTATTAAGCATATCAGATGTAGTCCACCTTGAAGGTGGATTACATCATCTGATTCAAAAAATAAATTGAGTTAAGAGCTGCCTTTTAGCCAAACCGCTTAGTATGTTTACTACTCTTAATCGTTTGCAAATTCGCATGATACATTCGTATTAAAATCTGCAAACATGCCGCT
Organism: Ignavibacteriales bacterium; assembly: GCA_003567775.1. Taxonomy (GTDB): domain Bacteria; phylum Bacteroidota; class Ignavibacteria; order T3Sed10-11; family T3Sed10-11; genus T3Sed10-11. Next base: position 4,154 of record PWYR01000154.1, read on the forward strand.
CGGATTCTCCTTTTCCGTCCATACATGCAGCGCCCAAAAACCGAGTTCAAGATTCTGGTGATATTCTTGTTCGAATATGACCGGTGGTTCTTCATCCGAGGGGTGTATTTCAAAGGGTATAATATATTCCACACCGACAAATTCCAAACCGCCGTTTTCAAGGGGTTCATACAGGAGCACCTGCGGCTCAAGATGATTAATTCTTCCATCGAAAAACTCCATCCTCCCGTAGTGATATCCCATACCTCCTAATTGCGGATGTACAACGCATGGCGAAAGAGGAGTATTCCATCCCGCACCGATAGCGTTCTCAACATTGTGGAATGAGCTTGTAGCATTGCGTACCTCGGAAAGCAAGACCTCTATATCGATATCATCGGTCGATGTCGAGCTTGAGCATCCGATTAAGAACGTCATGCATAGCAACAAAATGAATTTATTTTTCATAGGTATCCTCCCTATAGTAGTTTAACAGATATTGTTATGTTATATTATTTTGGTTATATTTTGAAATCGCTCAAAAGGATAAGGCACCATCCCGGCACTCTTTTTGTTCGGGTATGGGCTATATAGTATTACACGTATAATTCCGGGAAAATACCTCATGGTGGGTGTGAAAACAGACAAAGGACGTATCACCGAGTTATTGCTAAACTTAGGTCGCGGCGACCGTGATGCATATAACCGGCTGTTTCCACTAATCTATGATCATATGCGACGGCTGGCACATAACCAGGTAGGAAGATGGCAAAGTCCCGGACAACTCCGCCGGACCGAGTTGATACACGAAGCATACCTAAAACTAATCGATCAATCTCAAACGGAGTGGAAAGACCGGGTTCATTTTTATACCGTTGCCGCAAAAGTAATGCGACATATTCTGGTAGATCATCATCGTAAAGAAAGAGCGAAAAAAAGAGGGGGATCGAAAGAAGTAGTACCTTTTGATGAGGAATATTCCGGGATCGAAAAATATGCCGACCATCTTGAAACCCTGCAGGAATTAATGGAGCAGCTTGCCGGGGTGAGCGAACGAATGCATACAATCGTAGACCTCCGGTTTTTTGCGGGTTTTACCATCGAAGAAATTGCCGAATTGTTGAACGTCTCAACGAGTACGGTCGACCGGGATTGGAAAGCGGCGCGAACCTGGCTATACAGGCAACTGGTAGGAAATTGATTTTTTCCCCGATAATAATCGGGGTGTCTACTGATCATTGTAGGATGAGTAATCATAACCGATATTACGCACTATCTTTACAACAAAATAATAAATAAACAATATAAAATTGACAGGGATGGAAACCAACCGCTTACAACGTCTTCTCAATATCATCGATACCGCCTTGTCGTTACAGCCCGACGAACGGGTGGATTACGTACAGGAAGCGTGTGGTGGAGATAAGGAATTGAGGGAAGAAGTACAAGAGATGTTGCAAAGTATCGATGATTCAGAAACGTTCTGGGAAAACTGGCAGCAGTGGAACGATCGCTGGATAGAAGATCTTTTTCAGAACAAGGATACGGGCGATCGTTCGATTGAACAAGAAATGATCGGTCCCTGGCGGCTGATAAAGCTCCTGGGAACGGGAGGGATGGGGATTGTTTATCTTGCCGAACGCGCAGATGGGAGTTATCATCAAAAAGCCGCTCTGAAATTACTCCGCCAGGTATACATACATAAGGAACTTGAGGAAAGATCGGTGCATCGATTTCAGCAGGAACGCCAAATACTTGCCCGGCTTGATCATCCGAATATCGCCCGGCTTTTTGACGGCGGGTATACCGGGGAAGGCCTTCCGTGGCTGGCTATGGAATATGTTGATGGTTTGCCGATCATCGAATGGTGTCGTACCAATAATTATTCCTTGAAAGAGCGACTTGGGCTGTTTAAAGAGATTTGTGAAGCCATCCGGTATGCTCATAAAAATCTGGTCGTTCACCGCGATTTGAAACCGGAAAATATTCTGGTTACACGGGATGGGAAAATAAAAATTCTGGATTTCGGCATCGCCAAATTACTTGATGAGGGGGCGTCGAATGCCGAGCATGCTCTCACGCAGACGGGTGTGAGAGCAATGAGTCTGCACTATGCCGCACCCGAACAAATAACCGGCGATCCGATAACCACGGCAACTGATGTATATGCACTCGGCCTTTTGCTATATGAACTGATTGCAGACAGATATCCGTTCGACCTTGAGGGATTAAATGTTCGACGGATCGAACAGATACTAAGAAATGAGGAACCTGCCAGGCCCAGCGTACTTGATAAACAGCGTACGCATGAAATCCCGCACGATCTTGATGCGATTACACTGAAAGCGCTGCGAAAAGAACCGGATCAAAGATATGAAAATGCCGGCCATATGCTGGAGGATATATTCCGTTATCAAAATAATTTACCGGTTATAGCACGCCGCGATACGGTGCAATACCGTCTGGGAAAATTTATTAAACGGCATAAGAGATCGATGGTAGCCGGGATGCTGATCTTATTAGGAACGATCGGGTTGACAACCTATTACACCTTTCAGCTTGCCAATGAACGGGATATTGCCCAACGGGAAGCTGTTCGCGCCGAACAGGTTTCGAATTTTCTGGCGGAGATGTTTATTGCATCCGATCCCAGCGAAGCGCGCGGTGAAAATTTAACTGCGCGTGATCTGTTGGATCGGGGCGCCGAACGTGTAATGGAGTTTACCGATCAACCTGAAATTCAGGCAAGCATGATGCAGTTGATAGGACGCGTTTACTGGAGTATTGGAGCGTATGAAGAAGCGGTCCCGATACTAAAACAGGCAATAGAGTTACGTGAGGAAATCCCCGGCGTTTCACCGGATGAACTTTCCCTTTCACATTATACGCTCGGGGTTGTATTCCATGAACTTGGCGACTACCGGCAAGCTGTACCCCATTTTGAAAGAGCGATCGAGGTTTACCGTAGTAATCCCGGACATATCTCCCCCGAGTATGCTGCCAGTTTGGAAAATATGGGATATGTCGAGGATGCCCGTCGAAATTACGAAGCTTCTGAAAAACTTCACCGCGAAGCTCTGCAAGTTCGCTTGACGCTGTTCGGACCCGATCATCCCGAGGTCGCAAGCAGCCGTCATTCCATTGCGATATTGCGATATCATCAGGGTGATCTGGAAGGTGCAATAGCCGGACAGCGGGAAGCGGTAAGAATATTCCGTTTGAACAATATGATCGATACACGCCTGGGCGCCCGCGCCCTCAGGCAGTTAGGAACATCGATGATCGAGAAAGGAGATTTCGATGAGGCAGAAGAAATTTTGTTGGAAGTACTGGACGTAAATAAGCGTATTCATGGGGAAAA
>PWYR01000044.1 GCA_003567775.1 Ignavibacteriales bacterium
CCGGGCTGATACACCCATTGATCAAAAAACCATCCAAGATCATCGTCATATGCAGATTCGAAGCTTCGTCGAAAGTCTTTGGTCCCGGCGACGGAATATGCATGCTCGTTTGCGTAACGTCGTAAACCCTCGAAAAATATTTCATCGCCGACAAGATTGCGTAATATATGTAAAACCCACGCACCTTTGTGATATATCGCTACACCGAACAACCGGGATTCAGGAGGATCGTAAAGTGAATACCGGATACTCCTATCTTCAGCAAAATACCTGTCGGCATACCATTGCATCATCGAATCGCGCCCGTCAGGTCCAGTTTTAAACTCTTCGTACAACGCTTCGGAATACGTTGCAAATCCTTCATTCAGCCAGATGTTTTCCCAGGATTTACACGTTACGAGGTTGCCCCACCATTGATGTGCAAGCTCATGCGCAGTTATGCGTTCGCTGAGAAAAAGTGAACGTCTCATCGTGCTGATAGTCTGATGCTCCATTCCGCCATAGCGGAACGGTTGTATGGCAATCATCCCGTAGCGTTCGAACGGATATGGACCAAATAATTCTTCAAATACACGGAACATATTATTCATCATGCTATTCGCCGAATCAGCCCAAGCCGCATCTTCCGCAAACAAATAGGATGCTACCGGTATAGTGCGCCCGTCTTGCAGGGTGTATGTAGTATCATACTTCTCGAACGGGCCCGCATTAAAGGCAAATAAATATGGTGCAACAGGATATGGATGTTCGTAGACATATGTCATTTTCCCGTTTTGATGCGGAATGATCTCAACAAGATCGCCGTTCGCGATAACATTGAAAGGATAGTCGGCGGTAATGTGCATTGTGAGGGTGCTTTTATTCCACGGTTTATCGATCGTGGGAAACCACGCACGTGCATCGCGCGGCTGCGACATTGTATAACCGATTGTTTCCGGCGCCGTTTGCCCCCATCTGCTCTCACCCTGCTTGAAAAAATAATATCCCTCACGGACAGACGAATCTGTCCCGGGATGCAAATGATCCAATCTTGTATACCAGATAGAAACGGTAAGCGTATCGCCGGGTGGGATCGTCATTGTTTCGGGAATTAATATTTCGAAATATTCATCCTCCGGGAAAAGAACAAAAGCGGCATCTGTTTTTACCCCGTTAACAGCGGTAGAATCAATTTGTAACCGGTAATAATGCATACGCAGGTATGTTTCATCGGAAAGAAGTTGCTTTGCTACGGCAGAATAATGAACCTCTCCGTATAATGACGCTGTGTCTGTCGCAATGGTAATATGCAGGTCTGTATGAAAGATGTCGATTTGCTTAAAAATTTCATCGGCATCGGCGTACAGACATATAACTGCATTAATCAAGATTAACAGACACAAGAATGACCGTTTCATTTCACTTCTCTGCAATTACGTGAGCGATGAAGTTGCTTTTCGTCTTTTCGTCATAGCAATCAAACCCTGCAAATTTGCAATCAAAATACCGGTCAGCACAAGTGCAGAACCTGCAAATATTTGTGTCGTAAACGTTTCTCCCGCTATAAAAATTCCGAGTATGATTGCAATAATAGGGGTTATAAATGCCGACAGGGATAATATAACCGCTTCAATGCGTTTAAGCAACCAGAACATCGTACCGAAGGTTACAATGGAACCGAAGGTAGCGAGATAAAGCACCGAGCCGACAGCTTTTGCATCGATAATGGTCGTTCCCCAATCTTCAGTTGCAATGCTTATAACGAAAAGGATACAAGTTCCGATTACCATTCCCACGGCAACAAGCGCAAAGGTGCTGAGTTCATAACCGTATTTTTTAATGGTCACCGAAGCGAATGCCTGAATTATCGCCGCACATATAAGGGCAAGCATGCCGAAAAACGACGCCTCTCCCAGATGATAATTCACGTCTTCCGAAAATATCACCACAACACCTGCGAATCCGGTGACAATGCCGGCGGCTTTTATCCACGTTAAATATTCAATCCTGTACACAAACCATGAAAGCGCCGCTACAAAAAAAGGAAACGTTCCGAATAAAATAGATGCAAGCGCCGACGGAACGTATTGTTGTCCCCAGTATACAAACGCATAACCGAGCGAAAAAGTACAAAAACCGGCAACCAGATAGAGCCGGATAGATATGCGATCTTTCGGTATTGGAACATTCTTAATAACAACAATCACAATCATTATGAACGCTGCTATTAAAAAACGAACCGCCGCTCCGAGGAACGGCGGAATGCTCTCAAGTCCGATCTTAATTGCCAACCATGTCGATCCCCAGAGGATGCAGATAAGAATGTATCCGAGAACGATTTTTGTTGATTCCGATTTCAGAATTTTATTCCTTTTAATGACTTTACAGGTAGAGGCCATCTCGCCTTCACACCATCATCCACACAGATGGTCTCCACCCGACCCGTAGTGCGTCGCAAGAATAAATTACCATAGCGGGTTAAAAACAAGACCCGAGACAAGCTTCGGGAAAAAGTACGTCGACTTTTGCGGCATTGTATGACCGGCTTCGGCAACACTTCTCACCTGATCGATCGGCGTCGGGTTCATAAGAAACGCTGCCTGTACTTTTCCGCTTTCCACCGCTTTCACCGTCTCAACGAAATCCTTGATATAATCGAAATAGAGTTTCTGTTCCTGCGCTTCCACCGAAATGTCAAGTACCTTACCGATGATATGCGAATGGAGTAATGCAACGTCGAGTGCTTTTACTTCGGGCGGCATATCGTCGGGCAGTAATTCCTGCGCCTCCTCCGGTTGCTTAACATATACAAGATGGTACGATCCCGTATACACGTAACCGAACGCATATCGTTGTATGGCAGCCAGTTTTTTTCGAAGTTCGCCTGCAGAGCCGAGCGACTCTACGGCATAGTATTTTTTTAATTCATTCAGTAAAATTGCACCGTCAAAATTCTGCAAACTATGCAGCACCCGGTGCGTCGGATAGATAACAAGTCCCGGATCGTACATATTGGTGCAGAACATCATCACGTAATTATACGGTTCTTTTCCGGTATGATCGGGATTTTCATTTTTCCTGAGATCGCGGTATGCAAGGGCGGTTTCATATCGGTGATGACCGTCGGCGATTAAAATTTGTTTGTCCTTCATAACCTGCTCGATAAACGCCACATCTTCATTCCTATCTACGCGCCATATCTTATTGTTTACCCCTTCGAAATCCACGTCGACGATCGGAGTCTGTTTTATAATATTACCGGCTACTTCATCGATTTTATGATCGGAATCGGCGTACAAACCGAATATTTGGCTAAAATTTGCTTGTGTTGCTTTCATTAAATTGAAGCGGTCGGCTTTCGGCTTCGAGAGCGTTTTTTCGTGCGGCAGCACGACGCCCTTATCAAGTTTAACCAACTCACAGGCGCCGATAAAACCTTTACGTGTAATAGAACTGCCATCGGCATCTGTGAATGTCTGAGCGAGCATATATAAAGCGGGCGTATCGTCGCGCACAAGGATTTCTTCCCCGAGCCACTTTTTGAGATGCTGTGCAGCGCTTGCATAGCGATCCTCTTCGCGTCCGAGTATCAACCGGACTACGTTATACGGTGATTCTTCGTAGTAAGCGTTTTGCTGATCCGGTGAGATGACATCGTACGGCGGAGCGATAACTTTTTTAAGTTCAACTTTCGATTGATTATAACGTATGCCTGTAAAGGGTGTAATATTTGCCATGATGATTCCTTTTTTATGAAGATTATATGTTTAGTGCAAGTATGTGTAACCTAAAACTTTAAACTCGAAACCCGAAACTGTAAACTTAATCACGGTATCCCAAGCGCTTCAGCCATTGCTCGTCGTCGCGCCATTTATCGCGCGATTTAACAAACAATTCAAGAAAAACCGGGCGGTCGAGAAATAACTCAATCTGTTCACGCGCTGCGATGCCCAGCTCTTTTAATTTCTTTCCGCCTTTACCGATCAATATAGGTTTTTGCGACTCACGATCGACGATAATTTCTGCCCGAATCACATCCTTCTTTTCTTCCTGCTCTTTGAATTCAGTAATTTGAACGCTTGTTGAGTACGGGATCTCTTGCGAATAACGAAGAAATATTTGTTCGCGTATTAACTCGGCGACAAAAAAACGTTCGGGATGTTCGCTTACAATATCGGGCGGATAATACGGCGGATGATACGGAAGATACTTTTCAATTGTTTTCTCTAACTCATCGATTCCCTCTGCTTTGAGAGCGGATATGGGAATAATCTCATCGAATATTTTCTTCTCGTTAAACGATTCTATAACCGGGAGCGCTTCGTTCCGGTTAATGAGATCGCATTTATTTAACAGCAAAAAGCACGGTATATTTTGTTTTTTAATTTCTTCTACCAGTGCTTCGGGGACATCGGGATATGTCACATCGGTAATCAGAATTGCTACATCGGCGTCGGCAACTGCAAGGTGAATCTTCTCAACCATAATCTGCTGCAATTTATATCGCGGATCGATGAGACCCGGCGTATCGAGAAAGATTGCCTGAAACGAATGACGGCTCAGTATCCCCAGTATCCGGTGTCGCGTGGTTTGCGGTTTCGGTGTTGTTATGGATATTTTCTGACCCAGCAGTGCATTGAGCAGCGTCGATTTCCCTACATTCGGTTTCCCGACGAGCGCTACGTAACCCGCTTTATATTGTTCTTTCGGTATTGATTCTGCCTTCATTCAGGTTATCGTTCAGGGTAATGTCTTTTTAAATTCCTGATACCGTTGTGTAAATAAATTTTCTTCTGTCGGTTCCGGAAAATTTTGATCTCTTGCCGATTTTTCAACATGCTCTACACGATCCTGAGGGAGCGGGTGTGTAGAAAGCAGCCGCTCTAACGCGCCTCCCTTTCTGTTCTGTTCCTCGAGTATTTTGTCAAAGAAAAATCGTATTGCACCCGGATAATATTCGGTATCCGATAAATATCTCATTGAATAGGTATCCGCTTCCCGTTCATCCTTCCTGCTGTTAGAAAGAAATCCCAGACCGGTAAAAAGATTAGCTGCAATCTCTTCTAAAATACCCGGTTGTTCACCCAATACAACGGCTATTAATAGCTGAGTCCCAAAGTATCCGGAAATTCGCCGCGTTGCGTGCCGGCGTTCTGCGTGCGCGATTTCATGCCCTACGACTCCGGCAAGCGCCGCTTCGTTATCAAGGAAATGCAGTAAACCGGTGTAAATATAAATAAATCCGCCCGGCGTACAAAACGCATTTATGGTGCTGTCATCATGAATAATTTCAAATTGATACGGGTATACATCACGCTTGCGAATGTGCTCTGATTGCAATATTCGCTGACCGATTGCATCAACATATTCCCGTACATGCGGATGGGTTTGTAATATTGGGAACTCTTCGGGTGAATTGCGAATTTCTTCATCGAGTTGTAAACCGAGTTCTACATCTTCCTCATCGGTAAATATGTTAATGCCGAGAAAACTGGCGCAGTTTATCGAAGCCGCTGTAAGACTGATGCTGATAAGTAAAATAACAGCGATCTGAACGTGTAAACCTGAACGGTTTGATAAGGTTTTCATCACGAGACCTTAGATAATGCTGGGTGGTAATGTATCTTCAGTTGTTAGTATGCTTCAGTTAAAGATACGGTTTTACCGAAAAAAATTCCACAAATCAATATCGCGGCATTGAAGAATCGATCTTTTCCGCCCACCGGTCGATCCCGCCGACGAGATTTTTCACCTTACGAAATCCTGCACCTTTAAGAAATTCAACCGCTTGTTGGCTCCTGCCTCCCATTTTGCAATACACCACGATCTCCTTCGATGAATCGAGTTCATTTATTCGTGACGGTAATTCGCGTAATGGAATCAATCGTCCTCCAAGATTTGCAATGTTATATTCGTGTTCTTCGCGTACATCGAGAATGAACGGTTTATTTCCCCCGTCAAGTTGTTTCTTGAGTTCTTCAACCTCTACTTCATAGTCGGCGTCCCGTTTGTAATCGCTCCATGTAGATTCGACACCGCAAAATTGTTCATAATCGATAAGCTTTTTTTGTGTCGGATTATCACCGCACACCGGGCACTCCGGATTTCTGCGAAGCTTTAATTCGCGGAATGTCATTTTCAAAGCGTCAAAGAGCAGTAATCTTCCCTTTAACAGTTCACCGATGCCGGTGAGAATTTTAATGACCTCGTTCGCCTGAATCGATCCGACAATACCCGGCAGCACACCGAACACGCCTCCCTCAGCGCAGCTCGGAACCAATCCCGGAGGCGGCGGCTCCGGATACAAACAACGATAGCAGGGCCCATCTTCAAGTCCAAATACCGATGCTTGTCCCTCAAAACGAAAGATGCTTCCGTATACGTTCGGTATCCCGGTTAGTATACACGCATCGTTTACCAGATAACGGGTTTGAAAATTATCCGTACCGTCTACAACAACGTCGAATCCTTTAAATATTTCGAGTGCGTTTTCAGATGAAAGCTGTGTCTGATATGTATCGATTTTCACATACGGGTTGAGCGCGTGCAGACGTTCCCGAGCCATTTCAAGTTTAGATTTACCGATCTGATCGGTTGAATATAGCACCTGCCGTTGTAAATTGGATTCATCGACTGTATCGAAATCGACAATACCGATTCTGCCGACTCCCGCGGCGGTTAGATATAAACCGGTCGGCGATCCGAGTCCACCGGCGCCGATCATTAATACCGAGCCGGCTTTCAGCTTTCGCTGACCTTCCACACCAACCTCGGGCATAATGAGATGCCTGCTGTACCGTCGAATCTCATCATTTGAAAGATTAATTTTTAGCAGCTCTTCATTCGATGTGACGCCGCCGGCGATAGACGGTACTATCGAAATAGTATCACCTTCTTTAACCGTAGTTTTTTCTTTATCCAAGTAGCGAACATCCTCGTCATTCACGTAAATATTCACAAAGCTTCTGAGATTACCGTCTTCGCTATATAGATGGTTACGAAGCTCCCGGTGTTCTTCGGTTAATTTGCGAAGGGCTTCACCGACCGTATTTGCATTTATTTCAAAAGAATCTTTTTTATCCGCATACTGCTTTAAGGGCATAGGTATAATAATTTTTACCGACATGTATCAGTCACTCCTTTTCTTATGTACTACGTAATTATATAATGTACGGAAATAATTTATGCGGCGGAAGCCGCACAACAATATATGTTACAGTTACGGGGGTTACGATATGGTAATTTGAATTTCATCGAATCTTTTCCGGTCATCACGTAATTTCCATGCCTGCATTGTTGACGGTTTACCATTTAATACGCTGGCTATTAAATAGAGATACCATGGCCAGGCAAAATCCCTGTCGTGTTCCGACGGTACGGCTGCGTTATCCGGATGCGAATGATAAAAACCGATTATTTCGGCCTTTTTTTCGCGGGCAAACTTTTCCGCTTTTATAAAATCATCCGGTCCGATCATAAATCTTCGCGTCCGGTTCTCGTCGTGAACGTTTTTCGTCTCAGACAGATGCATAACTTTTCTGACGCTCTCGTTATCAGAACCGATTAAAACACCACAGCATTCCTCAGGATATGTCTCTGCGGCTTGTTCTTCAATCCTCTCCAGTATAGCCGTCGGTATAGTTATCCGCATTTTATTCATCCCAGAATGTATCACTTAAATATTTTTCAGCACTATCCGGAAGAACGGTTACAATGCGCGGACGTCGCAATCGATCGACTGTATCTAAACGATCGATTAATTTTTCCAATGCTGCAAGAACCGCTCCCGATGATACACCGATAAGTAAACCCTCCGCACGCGCCGCTTTTTTTACATATTCATATGCCTCTTCAGTTGTCACTTCCATTAGTTCATCAACAAGCGATTTATCAAAAATCCCCGGTACGATAGCAGTCGGCAAATGTTTCCACCCTTCGATAGCGTGCAACGGTGAATCGGGCTGCACTGCTATACATTGTATATTTTCATTCTCCTCTTTTAGACGGCGCGATATTCCGGTGAATGTACCCGTTGTACCGAGTCCTGCAACAAAATGCGTGAGCATACCGTCGGTTTCTTCAAGAATTTCAGGTGCGGTATTCTCGTAATGAGCTTGCCAGTTTGCATTGTTGTTATACTGATCGGGATAAAAATATCTGTCAGGATATTTTCGCACCAATTCCTGTACTTTTCGAATCGCGCCGTCTGTTCCTTCCATCGGATCTGTAATATTTAGTTCGGCGCCTAATGTTTTTAGCATTTTCTTGCGCTCGATGCTCGCATTACCGGGCAATGCAAGCGTAACCTTATATCCAAGTGCGGCGCCAAATATTGCATAGGCTATTCCGGTGTTACCGCTCGTTGCATCTATGATAATTTTATCCGCTGTCAATTGTCCGGACCGTTCACCCTCGCGGATCATATTGAGCGCCGGACGATCTTTTACCGACCCTCCCGGATTGTACCATTCAAGCTTTGCATACACCGAAATATCACTATACCTGTTGAACAGTTTCTTTAACCGTACCATAGGTGTGTTACCAACAAGCGATATAATATCGGTTTGCCGAATAGTTTTATGTTCTTTTAGAGCAACGTCGCTAATCATACTTGTTTTATTCCTTCAAGAATTCCGGACAACTGATCGATAAATTTAGAGCGCGGCAGAACGGCAATGCCATCAAACCGCTCCGCTTCTTTAATACGTTCATGATCAATATGAGATACAAAACACACAATTTTGGTATCTCTGCTTGTCGATGAATCGACAACCCGATGAATAAATTCAATCGGCTTTAAATGATCCGCATTTAAATCAATTATGAGGAGGCCGGCAATTCCTACCAACTCCTCAATGGAATCCAGATCGGTGTTTGTTATAACTCTGGTTTCCACATCGCTTTCTCTTGCGGCAATAGATATTTTCGATACAAATATTAAGTCGTCGCAATATAATAATGCCAGGGGTTTATCGCTTTGATTCAATTTCATATTATTCGTACATTAATGTTATTTTATAATTGTCACTACTTCTAATATTAAATAAACGAGATAAATGTCTTGAAAGTTCTCTGTATTTTACTTATCGCTGTGCTATTCTCACAAAGCGATACAATGCTTGCATCGGAGCGCAATTGGAATAAACGGGAGTTTATGCCAACAGGCCTTACGTTTTTACCGCTTGTCGGAAATCCGCAGGAAAGCAGAATGGCAGTACGAAAACTGGTCAAAGGACCGGATCTGCATGTCGAGATAGGAAACACTATCGATTTATTGCGCTGGACATACGTAGCGGAGAATTTGGGTGAATCCCGACGATCACTATCACTTGGCGTCAGCTTTTTTAGTTATGGCTATATAACTTCGGTCGATAAAAGCCGGCTAAAAGTCGATGCTATCGACGGTTTTTTCGGAGGGCACGTTGTCTATTCAACGATTTTATATAATCATCCATGGCAATTGCGACTTCGATTGATGCATCAAAGCGCACATATGGTCGACGGCAGGTATGACAAATACAATGAATCGTGGGTGGGCGACCGGCTCCCCATTTCCTACACACGCGATCAGGCAGAAATCACCACATTGCACCGTTTCGGAAACATTCGCTTAGGGGGGGGCGCGGGTGTTGTTTGGTTACGACGTCCGGAAGAAGTTTCCCCATATCATATTTTTCTATCTGCCGACAAATTACTTTACTCGTCGACCGAAAAATCTACCCATTGGTACGGAGGATATTTTCTCCGTGGTGAGAATAACAATTCTTTCGCCCTTTCACACTCCGTTGAAGCGGGCGTTAAATTCGGAGCATGGGAAGGGAGGGGTATTCGCGTGACTCTGCAATACTACAACGGGCTTAACTTCTTCGGTGAATATTTCGACGAACGCCTTGTATTTGCAGCACTCGGGCTTAGTTTTGATTTCTGGTAGATAAATATATGGTTCACTAATTATACCACCGTAATTATTCAAGAGGTTTGATTTTTTTAATTGGTTGATCATTTCACAAATGATCGATATAGTATCACTCTGCAAAAATCAACACCTCTTTTCCATCGAGTTTTCCCAAGTTTCCCTCTCTCTTTCTACAGTTCCAGTATATCTGCAATTTCTTTCATTGCGGATATGACATTATCAATATGTTCATCGAGATCCATACCAAGCTCCTCGGCGCCCTGCCGTATTTCATCACGGTTGACCTGTCGCGCAAACCCCTTATCTTTCATCTTTTTTTTCACCGATGATACTTTTAGATCGTCGATTTTTTTGCTCGGTCTCACGAGCGCAGCGGCAGTTATTAATCCCGTCAACTCGTCGACGGCAAACAATGTTTTCGCCATTAACGTATCGCGCGGTACCCCGGTGTAGGGAGCATGGCCAAGAACGGCACGCCGTATGTCTTCGGAATACCCATTTTCCTCGAGTATCTTAACGCCCACATAGGGATGCTCGTCCTGAGTCGGATGTTGCTCGTAATCGAAGTCGTGAATGAGTCCCGTTATTCCCCATTTCTCTTCATCCTCGCCAAACTCACGGGCATAATACCGCATTGCAGCTTCCACGCTGTACGCGTGTTTGCGCAGACTATCGTTTTTTGTATATTCGTGAAGTAATGAAAGAGTTGTATTTCTATCCATTGATGTGTTATTCCTTTATACTTTGTCAGCTTCAATTATTTTCCGTAACATTTAGCCCGCCAAACCGATATCGCTAATGCTAATGAATAACAGGAAAAAGAGTAAAATAATTCCTTGCTATTTGCAAGTACTATTGTACTTTAAATTTGTACGACGAGTGATACCATGTATAACATAAACCTTCCGAGGAGAGCATGCCCGCACCCATGGGATTACCAGGATGACACTGTGTCGCAAAATTTGAACAATCGAATGGTAATTTCAACCCTAATTGCACTTCCCGACCGCTGCATCCGGGCATTAAAAGCAATTCATCGGGCAGGATGGCAAACTTTTTCTCGGCATCAAACCGGTTAAATTCATCGCGGATAACATATTTACTATTTTTAATCAATTCGCCGGATGACCATCGGGTATCGGCAGGTATGAATACATCATTTATTGTAGATATTATTTGAATGTTACCAATTTCCGGACAAGTACAATATGAACCGTTATGTTTCGGTCGATCGTTGGCTCGGACGTGCCGGATCATATCAAGGATGCCAGACAATACCTCCTCAGCAGAGAACCCAGTACAACAACATTCCCGTTTTAATTCTTTGACAATAAAATGATAAAAATCTGCCCCCGCGAAGGGTAAATCGTATGTCGAACATACAACACCGTCGATATGATAATTAGACCGGAGAATAAACTCTCGCAACAATATCTCTCTTTTTTGCAGTGATGGGAAAATAGATAAATTTCGAATATCGCGATTAATTGCCTCATTTATCGTAACGCCTACGATTGCAGCCATAATATCATATCCCACTGCTGCAAACACAACTTCTTTCTTCGGATTCCATTCTGCGACTCTCAAAACATCATACGGAGAATGAACGACACGGATGTCATAACCTGCCTGACGTAACAAGTGTAATGTCCCCCCCGGCGTGGGCATATTGATAACATCACTAAAGGTTACCAGAATAACCGATTGTTTCTGTGCAAGGTGGAAAATATTCTGGTAATAACCAACCGGGGTAAGGCACGTTGGACAACCCGGGCCATACAAAAAATGTAAACTTGAGGGTAAAATATATCGGATGCTATTTAGATGTAAATTCTGAATATGTGTACTTGATGTAAGAAGAATTGTAAAATCATCTTCTGCCAACTGCTGTTCGATTTTAGAACGGATTTCAATAAGAGAGGAATGTGTTTTTTCCGCTATATCCTGTTGCCTGATCGCTTGAACCGCGAATCCCATCTGTACAAGTATATAGTCGCCTACTTCCGCAGAATCTAAAAAATGCAGATGGACAGGATATCTATTATTCCCTATGTCGATATAACCGATATTTCCCTGGATATCGACCAGTCTTGTGGGTATGGGATGGTACATTATTTTACCACGTTTATGTAACTGTTTGATTATGTGCCGATTCCTGCAAAAGATCATTAATGAAATTCAATGCTTTAGGCGCTGCTTTTATAACATCATCGGAGATAGATGGACCGGGATTAATACATTTCGGTTCGATTCCGATCAATATCCATTCAACATCTCTATTAGGTATAGTCGATTCAAATAATGTTATTAGTTGATCCTTTGTTTTCTGAAGCGGGGAGGGTAATCCATTAAGAACACTCTCAATATCGGACACTATAGTTGTAAACAGAATCTCACCCGCAGCATCGCCATGCCTGTGTGCAGTAATAAGGACAATACGTTCGTACTCGTGTATATTGCCGTCAAAGCATTTAGATGCGATGCCGCAATCATAAATATCTACAGTATCCGGCAGGTCAAGATGCGAAATAAGTTCCAGTAGATACTGCCCCGTACCTGCATCCTGCAAATTGGTGTCGCCCAAAGCGAGAATTGCTGTTTTATTTCTAGCGTTTACCATAATATCCAGAATTATTTGATATCATTATCTAATTCAAATCTTATACCAATTTTTCTAAATCAATTAATTGCTATTTCTTTATACATTGTGGTTGTTTAACCCTGCATCATTACTAAAAATGAGAAACGATTTTAGAGTGCTTCCCACCACTGAGAAATTGCAATATATCGTGATGTTTCGTATATTGGGGAAATATTCAACACTATGGGCGAATATATGACTTACCTGTTTTCTGATGATCTAAATAAATATCTCGATTCACACACTATGGACCGCCATTCCATCTTTAAGGAAATGGAACAATATGCGGCTGAAAAAGACTTCCCGATTATCGGTCCTCAAGTCGGTCAACTATTATATATCCTGACGAAAATTTCCAAAACCACCAGTGTGTTTGAATTGGGTTCCGGATTCGGATATTCGGCGCTCTGGTTCGCACTTGCGATGGGAAATAACGGCAGCGTTATCTGTACTGAATATAACGATGATAACATCAATCGCGCGCGAGAATATTTGAGCAATATGGATATACTTCGTGCAAAAATAGAATTCCGCAAAGGAAACGGCCTCGAGATTCTTACGGCATCGGATGATCAATACGACATCATCTTCAATGATGCCAATAAAGAAGATTATCCAAGAATATTCGAGATAGCAAAATCAAAATTAAAAAGGAACGGCTTGTTGATTTCCGATAACGTTCTCTGGCATGGACAGGTTACGGACTCAAGACCCGATGAGAAAACCGCCGGTGTCGTCGAATACAACAAAGCCATTTTTAATTCAGATGATTTCTATAGCAGCATCATCCCGGTTCGCGACGGTATCTCGGTGAGTATTAAGCTCAGGTAATTATAAAATGTACGTTATCCTATCGATTATTTTCATAATTCTCCTGTTATTCTTTATTGCGTACGGATGGGGAATTGTCATGCGGCGATCGCAACATGCAGGTGGTGAGGCGGGAGAAAAGTGTTCCCTTTGCAGGGAGAAATTCCCGAGAGACACTCTGGTGGAGCGCGAAGTAGGTGATTACAAATTATTATATTTTTGTAATGACTGCATCCAAAGTCTTTCCAAAGACGCATATAAATTACCCGTCCACGATCACCAGGCGAAAGATAACGTATAGAGAATTAAAAATATAGGTATACCTTTTACCTCCCCCTACCATTGCATCTTGTACCAACTCGCATCTTCATAGTAGTGCGCGGTAAGCTGAGCTATATCGTTCAGTTTATGGTCGTCGTACTTCTCAAAATTCCGGGTAATCTGAACGTTTTCTTCGAGCTGATCAATCGTAGTTATTCCGACAATGGCAGTGCTTATCGTAAAAGAATATACATACCCTA
The DNA here is from genome assembly GCA_003567775.1 of Ignavibacteriales bacterium. Taxonomy (GTDB): domain Bacteria; phylum Bacteroidota; class Ignavibacteria; order T3Sed10-11; family T3Sed10-11; genus T3Sed10-11. The sequence continues at coordinate 13,868 of PWYR01000044.1, forward strand.
ACGCCTGTTCCATTGTGGTGATGCCGTCTTCACGGAAAATTCTGCCGCGGGCAGGTATTTTCATTGCAATGATTCCCAGGTTTTTCTTCACCGCCGCATCCAATAGCTCATACTGAAACGGGGCGTGATGGATGTCGGCTGCATTTAATGCCATTAGCAGACAATCGTATTCGTATTGTTCAATGGCTTTCTTGAGGATCGACGGATCACGATGACCCGATAAACCGAGGAATCGAACCGCACCTTCGCTTCTGAGCTTCTCGAATGCCTTCATCACACCATCATCGGCAAACATCCGGTCGAGATCATTTTGTGTACGGACATTGTGTACCTGGTACAGATCGACATAGTCGGTTTGCAGGTTTTTCAGACTTTGTTCAAACAGTCGCATAGTGCCGTCGTATGAGCGATCATGAGATTTTGTCGCAAGAAAGACCTCGTCGCGTCGGTGCTTCATAACCTCGCCAATGTATTGCTCGCTTATCCCTCTGCCGTATGCGGCGGCAGTATCTATGTAGTTCACCCCGAGATCGATAGCACGATTAATAATCTCTACGGATTCATCGAGTTTATCCGGCTGCTCAACTGTGGATTGACCGCCCAGACCGAACAAGCTGACGTTGTAACCGGTTTTCCCGAGTTTGCGCTTGGGCATAGTGCTGCGGGTTACTTTGGCTATCAGCTTCCCGGCATTTGTTACGACTCCTGTTTGTGATAAAACGCCAATTCCTGCAGCCGTTGCAAGTCCTGTTTTAATAAATGATCTGCGGTTTGGTTTTTCATTCATCGGGGATCTCCTTTGAGAGAGTTACGTGGTTGGCATGTTTAATATTGATGAAATTATTGATGTAGTATAGTAAGATAAGATAATTATTTTGAATGTCAAATTATATAGTGTCTTTATAGTAAATTCTGTAAACAAAAAGTTAAGAAATTTATGTAAAATTATTTTGCCTAATGTTTTCCACCCTCTATCACTCCCTCCTCACCAACAACCGCAATCCGTTCGCAACCACCATCAGTGTGCTTCCTTCATGACCTATCACTGCAAGGGGCAGCGATATCTCACCGAACAAGGCAAGTATCATAAGCGTGACCATAACTATAAAAGCAAATGTTAAATTTTGTCTGACTACTCGTCTGGTGCGGCGGGCGTTGCGTAAAACGCCGGGCAGACGGCTTAAATCATCGCTCATCAATAATACATCGGCGCTTTCAAGAGCGACATCGGTGCCGGCGGCGCCCATCGCAATTCCGACGTCTGCCGATGCAAGTGCGGGAGCATCGTTTATACCGTCGCCTACCATTGCAACGGCGCCGTATATCTCTTTTAATTTTTCAATTGTTTGAACTTTTTCCTGCGGGAGCAACTCGGAAAAGATTTCATCCACGCCGAGATCGCCGCCTAATTTCTGCGCCACCTGTTTGTTATCACCTGTCAGGAGAACGATGCGCTCAACCCCCGCTTCTTTTAATTGTTTTACAACGTGCTTTGCCTCTTCCCGAACAGTGTCTGCAATGGCGATAAGTCCCCACGGCTCCTCATCGCCGATAAGCACAACGGTTCTTCCTAACTGCTCCTGTGTATTTATTTCATCGCTGATCGCGCCGTTCATATTTTTAAACAATGATTTCCTGCCGATCTGCAATTTTCGCCCATTCACTATCGCCCGTGCGCCGAGTCCCGTAGCCGCTTCGAAGCTCTCCGATTCAAGCGCATCGATTCCCCGTTCCTCTCCGCCCCGTACAATTGCTTTTGCAAGCGGATGCTCGGATGGATGTTCCACCGCTACCGCCGCAGTTAATAACGCCGCCTGGTCGGGTTTCAGCTCTCCCAGTTGATCGTCCGGTGGAGGCGGGAAGCCGGATTTCCTACCGTTATAAAAATCCTTCGGTATTTGTACACCGTTGTTAAACGGAATAACTGCTACAACTCCCGGACGACCGGTTGTCAGCGTACCGGTCTTATCAAACGCAACGGCGCGGATGGTCGATGCCTGTTCGATATATGCTCCGCCTTTATAGAGTACACCGCTTCGAGCCGAGCTTGCAAGCGCCGAAAGCAGTGCGGCGGGTATCGATATAACCAATGCGCAGGGTGATGCGACAACCATCAATGTAATAGCACGGTAAAATGACGTAGAAAAATCCCAGCCCATAAAGAGAACCGGTATCGAAAATGCCAGTAATGCAATGCCCACTACCGACATAGCATAGTACTGACCGAGCACACGATCGGTAAACACCTGACTCTTCGCTTTTTTCTCGCGCGCTTCTTCTACCATCTTCACGATTCGTGCAAGCGTCGAGTCCTCCGCTTCAACCGTAACCCGGACATCGAGCGTACCGTTGCCGTTCAAAGTACCTGCAAATACCCTTGAACCTCGTTGTTTTTCCGCAGGCATCGACTCACCTGTGATGCTTGCCTCGTCGACCGCCGACTCACCGCGTATAACGACTCCATCGTTTGGAATCTGCTCACCGGGACGCACGGTTACAATTTCATTTTTTTGGACTTCCTCAACGGGTATTTCGACTATCTTATTCTCACCATTATCATTGCGTTTGACCCGAGCAATTTTCGGCGTCATATCGAGTAAAGCCCTGACGCTCGTAAAGGTACGACCCATTGCATACGTCTCGAGTGTATTGGAAAGTGAGAAGAGAAACATGAGTATCGCTCCCTCTTTCGGCTGTCCGACAATCGCCGCACCGATCGCTGCAATGATCATTAAGAAATTCACGTCGAACAAACGCTGCTTCAACGAATCATACGCCGCCTGAACGCTATAATAACCCCCGGCAAAATATGAGACGCCGTATAGTATCCACGGAGTTATGATTCCGACGCTCTCGATCCCTTCAACAATCCATCCGGCTATGAGGGTAACCAAACACAGAGTAGTAAGCCGCACCATCCACGGCAGGGATGCGAGGTCTTGCTCTTCGGGAGTTGGATTTCTGTTTGTAACTTTATTATTTATCAATGTATCTTCGGTGTTCATCGGTTTTATTCAATGTTCGATATATCTTAATATAACACAGTGTACATAAATAGCAATGATTATTAGAAATTCATAATTAGACTATGTCTAATTAAAGATAATACATCTACCACTACACATTCAGATGCAACCTGTAACACCGCACGCTGTGCGGTTCGAGGGGAGTAGTACAAAACCAAAAATTTTAACAACCTCAACAACCTTCTAAATCTTCATACCTTTCAATCGCATGGAATTCGCGATTACCAATAAACTGCTGATGATCATAATAAACGCTGCGACGATCGGCTGCAAATAACCGAATGCAGCAAATAGAATAGCAATCGAGTTATAGCCGAACGCCCATACCAGATTCCAGCTTATAACCCGCCGTGTTTTTTTCGACAACGAGATAAGCCACGGAATTTTATCGAGGTGCGGTCCGAGAATCGTAATGTCGGCATTTTCCTTTGCAATATCGGTTGCCGATGCCAGCGTTATCCCCGTATCCGCAGCCGCCAATGACGGCGCATCGTTTATGCCGTCGCCTATCATGATAACTCCTTTGGTATGCTTCCGAAGAGATCTAATAAAATCTATTTTATCCTGCGGCAACAGTTCTCCATACGCTTCGTCAATGTTTAATTCACTGCCGACTCTGCCTGCAATATCCTTTCTGTCGCCCGAAAGCAGTATCGTTTTTATATTCATTGCCTGTAGATTTTTAATCGTCGGATGCGCCGAATCATGCACGACATCCCGTAAACCGATAATACCTTTTACTTCTTTATCCCATCCCGCAAAAACAAGCGTCGTGTGGGAAACGTTCGCTTCCATTGCTAACGCGCCGGGTATTGCATATCCGTTTTGTTGAAGAAATGTTTTATTACCCGCAAACAGCTCTTTCCATCCGCCGTTCATTTTAACCTCACCCCTGATGCCCCGTCCGGGTACAGCAACGACATTTCGTGTTGCGAACCGCTCTTTCGACTCATCGTCAGCGTACTTTATTATGCTTTTGCTTAACGGATGCAATGAATCGCGTTCAAGCGATGCAACCGCAGAAATGACCCGATCCCGATCTTCCGTAGATTTTACAAAAACAACGGCAAACTCACCGCTCGTCAAGGTCCCGGTTTTATCGAACACGGCGATACGCGTTTTACCGATACGCTCTATTGCGCCGGCAGATTTTACAAGCACACCGCTCGCCGCCGATCTGCCGATAGATACTGCGGCTGCGATCGGACTACCGATGCCAAGCGCACATGGACAGGCAACCACAAGAACGGCAAGGGCATACATTAATGCAACATCGAACGTAGCAAGTATCAACCAGCCGGTAAACGTAATTATCGCGGTGAGAATAACCAACGGTATGAAAAAAGCCGATATATTATCAACCATCTTTTGAAGCGGGGATCTCGTTCGCTGCGCTTCTTCCATCAACCGGACAATACGGGCATGTACGGTTTCTTCACTTGCCGTTGTTGTCATAATGTGGATCGTGCCGTCTATATTAACCGTGCCTGCAAACACTTCATCGCCCGTCGATTTTGAATGCGGTACGGATTCACCGGTCAGAATCGCCTCATTCACCGAGGTCTCACCCTTTTCGATTATCCCGTCAATGGGGATATATTCACCCGGAAGTACACGAATGAAGCTCCCGACAGAAACCTCGCCGGCAGGCAATATGTGTTCATCGCCGTTCGAGATAACGCGCACTTCGTCGGGTACAAGATCGAGCAACTGCCGGATAGCATTGGTCGATTTAACTTTTGCGGTCGCTTCAAGATATCTGCCGAAGGTGACCAGTACAATGATCATAGTCGCCGTATCAAAATAAAGATCGTCGCCTCCGGTGAAAACTTCGTGCGTCGAATAACCGTATGCCGCCAAAGAACCGAGCGCGATAAGACTGTCCATTGAAAGATGACGGCTCAATAATTCTTTCACACCGTTCCTGAAAAATGGATAACCGACAAGGAGAATAACCGGCGTCGAGATAACGAACAATAACATCCCGACATAAGGAATCGCTTCCGGTTCGATTCCCCACCCGTGCCACTGATCGGCATAAAACACCCAGCTAAACAGCATGACATTCATTGAAAGAAATGCGGAAAAACCGAGCCGGAGCAGAAACAAAGATGCAGTCCCGCTTTCACCCTCTTCACCGACAATCGAGTGGGTAAACGAGCAGCCATAACAACAGAAGTGCAGTCGTTTTCCTTCAACATTCTTATCCACCCCGCCTTTCGCATACGGAATACCGCACTGATCGCATACGATGCTGTCGTTTTTCGGTTTGAAATTTTTCATATTTTATTAACTACTTGCCCGGCACGTGTCGTAGGAAAGTTAATATAAAGTTTTCAATTTTTCGCCTCATGAATACCGAACGTGCCGGGCAAGTTAAGACAAGTTGGGACCTCAGATTCTATTCCGGCTTCACCGGCGCCATCGGTACAATTCTCGCGAACCACATCCAGCAACATACAACGGCGGCAAAAAAACCGAGCGTTATGCCGACTTCATACAATCCCAGGGGTATCGACATTTCCTTCCATATCGAGGGAACGGCTTCAATAAAGCGGTTCAACCATAATGCAATCAAAATAAAAATTCCGAGTACAAACAATGCAAAAGGTGTTTGCTTTATCTTTTTGCTGAATAAAAATATGAGTGGGACAAAATATGCAAGCAGTAAAACTAACGTGCTCACGATCGCCCATGGTTCTTCGTGGAATCTGACAATAAGGTACCCCGTTTCCTTCGGTATATTACCGTACCAGATTGTAAGATATTGTGAGAAAACCAAACCTCCCGTGAACATACAAAAACCGAGCATGAGTTTACCGATGTCGTGAAATTGCGTTCTATCGATAAGATCCCCGACCGGTGTTTTTGTTCGAATGAAATAACCTGCTATCGTAAGAGCTACTACCGCTGAATAAAACCCGCTAATGATAAACAACCATCCATACAGCGTGCTATACCATTCAGGATCGAGTGTCATAAGAAGATCGAAACCTACAAATGTGTATAAAACGCCGTAGGTTATTAAGATAACAGGTGTTAGAATTTTTAGTTTATCGGCGCTGAGCCGGCATTCTTCCTTGTATCCATTCCAGTCGCGCGTAATCCAATCGATAATTTTCGAACTCATCCCCGACGAAAATGATTCATCGTATTTACCGTTCTCTTTCAACAACCCGATATCAGGTCGTATCGCCGTCCGTACATAATAGATACTAAATGCCGTCATCACGGCAAAATAGAACAAAATTCTCACCGTGAAAAACGTCGAATTTAACCAGACTGGATTTTTCGGGTTCGGATCATTTACCCACGGATATATTTGCGATTGAACGATGAGAATAACAAACAATAACAAAAAACCGACGGGCAGGAATGACACGAATATCTCACCTATCCGGCGGAAATTAGCGCTCCATCCTCCGTTGGTCATTCTATACACTGCCGTAAAAACAACCCCTGCTTGCGCAAGCCCTGTCCAGAATGCAAAATTGACAAGATATATCTGGTACACGCGTTGAGACTGTACACCGAGAAAAGCGCCGATCAACATAATGAATCCGAATGCTGCGAAGATAATCAATACAAAACGTAGTCGATTCGATATCTTCGGCAATCGGTATTCCGATAATTTTTGAGCAAGGTCTTGTTCTTTCATTCTTGTTGCAAACTCCGGATGTGATTAACAATCAACCAGCGTTCTTTCGATTTGATATGTTCATAATATGACGGCATAATGCCTACACCGTCCCGTATTACCCAGTATAAATAACCGTCCGTAGCATCGAGAAATCTCCCTTCGGTAATATCGGGCGGCGTCTGGAAAGCCGGGCTAACCGTACCGTCTCCTTTACCACCCGCTCCGTGGCATACACTGCAATGAATATTATATAAACGTTTTCCCAATTCGTCGCGGGCAGCAGTGCGGTGAAATGGATTCTCCAATCGATCAGCCACTTCGGAATCCCTGATCTCGATCACATATCCGGCAACAGGCACCGTTCCTTCGACAGGATCACGGGGCGCTTCCTGTGGTTTATATGTCGGTTGGTCATGCATATCGGTGCGATAGAAATATTCTCCTACCCTCCCGTCATCGTGTCGACAACCCGATATGACTATTCCGAGAAGAATGATCAATGATATTATAAGTTTAATAGTGTTCATATATAGTCAGCCGATTAATCTACAAAGTACTTCTGTGATGGCGCTTCTACTCTCTTCTTATGTATTTGAACCGTCCCTGATTTTTTCAGAAGCGACTCAACTTCGTTCAGTTCGTTTTCATCCCCATAATATTGTATTGCAAAATGATCGCTCGAGAGACGTTCGTCATACGCATCTTTAATGACGAATTCGGGTAGCCGGGCGTTGAGAAAAAAACCGACTACCGTTGCAAGCGCTCCGAATAATATGGTCAAAATATATGCGATAATACCGTAGGGCGGAATCGATAACAGCGGTTTTCCCCCGACGATTAACGGGTATGACTCGGTTGCGTAATATGTCAACGCCCAACCGAGCGAAAATCCAAACAACCCGCCGAGAAGTGTAAATACCCGCACCGGGCTTGGCTTCGGATGGAGTTCATGCTCGATAGCATGATGCGGTACGGGAGAAATAACCGTAAACTTCATTTTTTTCTTTTTTTTCAACTCCCGTATACCATCGATCAACTCATCGATGGTTGCATAAATACTGAGTATGTGCGATCCTTTATATGCACTCATGGGTTATTCTTTTGATATCACTTTTTAAAAAAAATAATTGATGTTACGTATATCTGTGAATTTTCTACTAATAACTGATTTATTAATGGGCTCAAGCCCATAGCCAATCCTTACATATCTCACTTTCACGGTTTATACCCTACTACCCCTTTCTCGGCGGTTCAAGAGCTTCCTTCACCTCCCAGTTCGACACCACCGGCAACACTTTTGCAAACACCATAAACAAAAAGAAAAACAACGAAAAGCTGCCGATGATAATATATATCTCGGTCATCGTTAACTTATGCGCTCCCCATGCAAACGGGTTATACTCATGACTCAGCGAAGTAACGATTATCACAAATCGTTCAAGCCACATACCGATCGATACCCCAACCGATACAAATAGTAACCAGAAAATACTGGTACGGTATTTATGCCGCCAGAATAACATCGGCAGCATAAAATTGAACAGAAACAATCCCCAGAATCCCCACCAATATGGTCCGAATGCCCTCCACAGGAACACACCTTGTTTATACATATCACCGCCATACCATGCAATAAAAAATTCAACCGCATAAGCAAATCCCACCACAAAAGCAGTAAAGATCATCATCTTTGCCAGACTTGCAAGATGGTGATCGGTTAGATATGCCTGCAGGTTGAACCACTTTCGCATCGGAATAAGGAGTATCAGCACCATTGCAAGTCCGGAATGAATAGCGCCTGCAACAAAGTATGGCGCGAATATGGTGTCATGCCATCCGGGAACCACGCTCATTGCGAAGTCCCAGGACACGATACTGTGCACTGAGATAACAAGCGGCGTCGCAAGCGCGGCTAAAAACACATATGCTGCTGTATAATGTCTCCACTGCTGATCGGTTCCCCGCCATCCTAAAGCAAGGAAACCGTATATTTTTTTCTTCACCCCTTTGAATTTGTCGCGTAATATTGCCACGTCCGGCATCATACCGAGAATGAAGAATGTCGAACTGACGGTAAGATAAGTAAAAACCGCAAACAGATCCCACACAAGCGGTGATTTAAAATTCGGAAACATTTCTCCCATTTGCGGAATCGGGAGCATCCAGTAAAACACCCAGGGACGCCCGAGGTGTATAAGCGGGAATAAACCGGCTACACACAGAGCAAAAACCGTAACCGCTTCAGCGCTCCGATAAACCGGCGCGCGCCATCTGACTCTAAACAAAAAAAGTATCGCGGAAATAAGTGTACCGGAGTGTGCTATACCGACCCAGAACACGAAGGTTGTAATATACAGCGCCCAACCCACCGGATTATTTTTACCAGACATACCCATCCCGTACAATATCTGCGTCCCCCATCCGTATGCGCCGACCATTATACCTATAAAAAGAACCGTTATCGCAATCCAGTACCCTTTCGACGGCGGCTTGAGTGTGTTTACCAGATCGGCGTCTGTTTTGGTGTATGATAAATTATATGATGATGGCATTTCGTATTCAGGAGTTTATTATATTGTTTCTTCCACAACATCTTTCAGATATACAATAGCCGGCTGAGTATTCAATTCATTTAAAACACGATACCCGCGCGGGCGATTGCGTTCACGCAATTTGTTTACTTTGCTGTCGGGATCTTTCAGGTCGCCGAAAACAACCGCATCGGTCGGACACGATTGCTGGCACGCGGTCATCACGTCGCCGTCGCGCATTTCACGTCCCTCTAATCGTGCTTCCTGTCTCGCACCGGCAATACGTTGCACACAGAACGTACATTTTTCCATAACGCCTTTTGTGCGAACGGTTACATCGGGATTGAGCTGCCAGTTGAGCGGAGACGGAAAATCATAATCCCACCAATTAAATCTTCTCACCTTATACGGACAGTTATTGGCACAATACCTTGTCCCGATACAGCGATTATACACCTGTGCATTCAATCCTTCGGGAGTATGATACGCGGCAAATACCGGACACACAGGTTCACACGGTGCATTATCACAGTGCTGACACAACATCGGAAGGAAGCGTCCGTTGGTTGCATCTTCACGCGCATCAAAAAAGCGTTGGATCTGAAGCCAGGATAACTCGCGCCCGCGACGTACATCCTCTTTTCCGACAACCGGGATGTTATTTTCGGCATAACACGCTGTAACACACGCACTACATCCGATGCATTTATTCAAATCGATAGTCATCCCCCATCGATGATCCGGATGCTCGTGCTCCTCGTATATCTGAGGGTATTCTTCTTTCTCTTTTATTAAGGAGTTACGCACCAACTCTTCAGCGGTCACAACTTGCAGGAAAGGTCGGTCAAACTGATAATCGCTTCCGGCTACGTTCGCTATCCGCAATCGTTCCTGTTTATTGACAACCGAGACCTCAATTCCCGACCACATCACGCTTCCTGTTTTATCCGACGGACGCGCCGGGGTGAGCAACATTGGACTGGCGCCGGTGTTCCCGGCATACCGACCGTATTCACTATGCCCCTGTCCCACCGGTATAGCTACAATACCCGGTTGTACTCCTTCGTATACATATGCAGGAAGTTCAATGACGCCATACGATGAACGCACCTCAATATTATGTCCATTGCGGACGCCAAGCCGTTTCGCATCCACAGGATGAATTTCAATCCAACTATCCCATGTCATTTGCGTCATCGGATCGGGTATTTCCTGCAGCCAGGGTCGATTTGCACCGCGCCCGTCATAATGATTCAATGATGGATATGTAATCAGCTTAAACCCGTTTTGTTCTTTAACATCGCTCTCTTTTAGGTTATCGAGCGATTGTTTTGCAAGCCGGGGATTTATTTGCACATTAATGGACCTTGCGCCTGCAAATCGCCCGCCATTCGCCAGAGAACCGACCCAAAATTCCTCGAAGTCAATATTCGGCGCAAAAAGTCGGTGGTGTATACGCCAATTCTCTTTTACATAATCATAGAACGACTTATCATTTTCATTATTATTAATTTTCGCATTTAATGAGAGCAAAATATCGCCGGTCATCTTGGTATTAAATACAGGTTTCATTGCCGGCTGCATTAAACCGTATACACCGTCCGACGGTTCATAATCACCCCAGCTTTCGAGCGGTGTATTTATCGGAAGAATAAGGTCGGCTTTCGCGGAAGTTTCATCAAGGTATGATGAGAATGCTACTTTCAAAGAAACTTTTTCGAGCGCAGCATTGAAACCGGATGCTTCAGGCATCGTGAAGGAGGGATTTGTATCGTGTAAAAATAATAACGATATTTCTCCCTGATCCATCGACCTGATGAAGCGGTGCATATCTGCATAAGAATTAACTTTTGCAAAGTGATCGGTTTCTTTAAAAGTAACGGTGCGCCCGATGTTTCCGCAGACATAATTCAGCAGGTGAACGGCAGCAGCCGTTAATGCACCGTTATTGCCGTCTAACATAGGGTTGCCGGCAACGGCAATTCCCGGATTTGCCTGTAAAAATCTGCGTGCAAGTTTGTCCACTTTTTCATGTGGTATACCGGTGATATTCTCTACTTCTCGCGGGAAATAATCTTCGACTATTGTACGGATATGATTTGATTGAGCACGCGATATGTGACCGGAAAGGTTTTCATGTACAATCACATTTACCATTCCAAGCGCAACTGCATATTCACTGCCCGGCTTAATCTTAATAAATTCATCGGCGTTTGTCGCAGTCATCGACAATCGTGAGCCAATGTAAAGAAACGGTGTCATACGATTATCACGGACCTCGCGCGTTGCGCCGAATTGTCGCGCGTGCTTAACCGGCGACATCCAGGTTTCAAGAAAATCAGAACCGAAGGATATAATATACTGCGCACCGGTAAAATTATATTGTGGCGTCTTATCGACATTAAATACCGTACGGCTGGCGTTTCTGGCACTTTCGTAGCCGAATGGTTCATATTGTATATGTCTGGTCGCGCCGAGTGTGCCTAAAAATTCCTCTATCAGTTGACCAAGACTCCCTGTTTGATGCGAGCCGATAAAAGCAATGCTGTATTCCTGTCCATCATCCTGCAAAGATTTTATTTTCTCCGCTATCATCTCTTCTGCATCATCCCAGGCGATGCGTTCCCATCTTCCTTCTTCGTTCTTTTTCTGCGGATGTTGTATACGATCCGGATTGTATAATCCTTGCAAGGCCGCATGACCGCGTGAGCATAACTTACCTTCACTCACCGGGTGCACCGGGTTCCCTTCAATCTTTACCGCCCTCCCCTCACGCACACGGACATGTATACCGCATCCCGCCGGACATTCACGACACACACTGGCATACCAGACGGCTTTGCCGGGTTTGATTTCTTCGTGCGGAATGACATACGGTATCAAATTGCGCGGACGTTGACGTGTACAGCCAGGCAAAGCGGTTGCAACCGATGCAGCACCAAGCAGTTTTACAAAATCTCGACGTTTAATTTCCATAGAATCAACAAATAATAAATCACTATTATAAAAAATCTATCGATGGCAGATCATACAATCTTTACTCGCTTCATACGTATTGTGACAATCGACGCACCACGTCATACTATGTAAATGCGGTGTTGGCAAAAGTTCATCTTTTTGACCGACATCTCCGTGGCATGTTTCACAAGAGATACCTTCACTGACGTGCGGATAATGATTAAAGTATACGAAGTCGGCAACAACGTTAACCCGTTTCCACCGAATAGGTTCGCCGCGTTCCCAAATTTCACGCAACTTCATAATCTCGGGTTCGGTCGCCGCAACAAGTTGATGGCAGCCCATGCATGTTTGCACCGAGGGAATTCCTGCTACGGGACCGGAACGAACGCCGCTGTGGCAGTACTCACAATCAATTTTGTAATCGGTAACGTGTACCTTGTGACTGAAGTCGATCGGTTGTCGAGGATGCGTGGGTTGGCGTTCACATCCTATAACAATTAAAATTGCAGTTAATCCGGCAATTAACAGTGTATACAGGGGATATAATGTTTCCTGAAAATTTTGCGTCATTATTCATTGTCCCTTGGCGCTTGAAGTTCTCTTGCAGTCCATCTGTTCCTGCGCTCGTATGTTTCTCTCAGTTCAGCTACCCGTTCGGCATCGATTTCCGGAGCATCGTTTCCCCAGGATGTACGTATATAATTGACCACTGCAGCAACCTCCCTGTTATTAAGCCGATGTCCAAACGGATCCATTTGTTCATTATAGGTTTGGCCCAACACTTCAATCGGGCCTTCCAACCCGTATAATACTATCAGCGCCGGTGTTTCCGCATCCCCGGTTACCCAGCGCGAACCGACGAGCGGCGGATATCTGCCGGGTGTTCCCATACCGTCCGATCCGTGGCATGGCTGACAGAATCCTGCGTACAGTTGATCACCACGTACTTCACGTTCGATCCGTTCTTCAGCCACGCGCGGCGGCATTTCCACCTCGTGGGCGACAGTACCGAACGTTCCGCTGTATTTCCCGAGATAAAAGCCCATAAAAAACAACACCAGCACACTAACCGTCCACACCCACCATGGAGTTGGTTCAAATCCTTC
>PWYR01000038.1 GCA_003567775.1 Ignavibacteriales bacterium
AGATATAGTATGCAATTTACAGTTGACCGTGTTTCTTACGATGCATTGTGCGATGTATCAAGATTCTTATACTATTTCAGAATTCAGTTAAATGGTCATTTGGATGTTAATTAAAAAAAGTTGTCGATAGTAGTTTTAATAATTGGCATAGTTGTTGTGATAGGGTAATGTAAGCTCGCTACAAAGATATGGGAGTGAATAATATGGTATCCAGATCACAAAAAATCCGTCTCGGATTATTTATTTTGACGGCGTGTTCCATTATCTTGATTACTGTTGGAGCACTTTCGTTCAACCGTTTATTTTCCCCGAAAGACATTTATTATATCAAATACAGTAATCAATCATTACGGGGAATCGATATCGGCAGTCAGGTTAAATATTTGGGAATACCAATCGGTACTGTACGTGACCTGCGCATTAATCCCGGCAACTATAATGAAATTATCGTCACTGTCGCGATCGAACCCGATACTCCGATACGAAAAGATGTGAAATCAAATCTTGCAACAATGGGTATAACGGGGATTAAATTGATCGAATTGACAGCCGGAAGTCCTGATGTAAAAAAACTCGAACCGGGATCGTATATTCAACCCGGTAAGTCCGTAACAGATGAATTTGTTGAACAGGCGGAAACTATTACTTATAAAATCGAGCAGGTTCTCGACAATATATTGGAGTTTACCGAAAATGATGCACGACAACGGGTATTATCTTTTATCGATGAAGCACACGGGACAATCGTTACAAGAAATCAACGAAAAGTAGATGAAACAATTGATGAACTGAACGCTACAGTTCGCTATCTCAACAATACGGCGCGCATGGTGAATTCCGATCCGTCTATACTGATAAGAGGGGTGCGACCGAATAATCCACCCGATAACAGGTTACGTGAGAATTGAACGTCGAATAGTTACTTCAATACCCGACCCCCACATCCGGCATCTTCAGTACATCGTCATTTTGCCCCAGCCCTGCCCGGCGTACCGTCTGCAATACCGGTTGTAGGGTTTTCATAACCTGTACATACGCCGCAACCGCAGCGGGTTGACTGCTTTCCGGATCGTCGTTTAAAAGCATTTCTATGAACGAGCGTTTCGGCGGATACAGTCGAATGCGAATATCTTTCTCAGGATCGATATCCGCCGCCTCCCGTGCAAGTTCAATCGCTGTGTTAAATCCGCCAAGCGCATCGACCAGTCCGAGTTCGAGCGCATCTTCGCCGGTCCAGATCCGTCCTTTCGCAATTTCATGAATTTCTTCCTGCGTCATCCCTCGACCATCGGCTGCTTTTGCGGTAAAATCTTCATATACGCGGTCGAGCCAGATTTGCACACGCTCCCATTGTGACGGTGTAAACTCCTCAAGCGTCGACCACATAGTTGCGCTTTCACCCGTTTTAAGAATATCCCACGTAATACCGAACCGTTCATAAAGATCCCGCATAACCATCTTGCCTCCGACCACACCGATCGATCCCGTGATCGTGGCAGGTTGTGCAACAATCTTCTCTGCGGGCATTGCTACGAAGTAACCGCCCGATCCGGCAACACTGCTCATCGATGCAATAACGGGAATTCCTTTCTCCTGCGCCCGCACCACCTCGCGCCATATTGCATCAGATGCAACATACGAGCCACCCGGACTATCTATTCTAAATATGATCGCCTTTGTGTTTTTATCGGCAACGGCGTCACGGAAAGCCCGCGTCAATGTTTCGGAACCCATCGATGTTGAGAAAAAAATCGGGTCGAATCCGCTCGTACCTCTTGTGACAGTTCCCGTACCATAGATCAGAGCAATCGTCTCTCCTCTGCGATGAGGCCGGCCCGCGCGATCAAGATACTTTTCGAGAAACAAAAATTGCGCATCACCGCCGACTTGCTCGCGAAGCCGATCGTATACTTCGTCGCGGTATGCAAGTCCATCGATCAAATTATGAGCCAGTGCCTCACTTGCAATATACGGACCCTCGTCAATCAAACGATGAACCTCGTTTTCATCCTTGCCGCGAAATTCGGCTATTGCGCGAACTCCTTGTCGATACATCGAATTCATTACTTTTTCGGTAGCTTCTTTATGTGCTTCGGTGAATCGTTCCTCGGTTAATAAATTTTTCGCAGTCTTGTATTCATACCGGTGATCGAGTTGCGGTAGTATATCTATCTTCTCCAAAAGATTTTTAAAGAATGGATTCTGAGCTGCAATGCCGACAAGCCCGAGATCTCCCGACGGCTGCAAAAACAAACTATCGAAAGCGGTTGCAAGATAATAATGTACCAATCCCGGCGTCAGTTCGCCGAACGTCTCGGAAAAAGCGACTGCAGGTTTGCCGGATTCACGGAAAGAGATCACCGCATCTCGAATTTCCTGCGCGTGTCCCATTGACAGTTCTCCCGTCCCGAGTCTTGCAACGATACCCAGCACCCGATCGTCGTCTTTCGCCCGTTCAAGTGCTTCTATAATATCGCGAACAACCGGTACATTGCCCACGACGGCAGATGCAACCGGGTCGTCGGGAATATATTCGACCAGACCGCGTTCGAGATTAATTTCGATTATTGTTTTCGACGGCACTCTGTCTTTGGTAACAATCGTATACAGGAGGA
The DNA here is from genome assembly GCA_003567775.1 of Ignavibacteriales bacterium. GTDB lineage: Bacteria > Bacteroidota > Ignavibacteria > T3Sed10-11 > T3Sed10-11 > T3Sed10-11. Next base: position 2,616 of record PWYR01000038.1, read on the forward strand.
TAATTACCGCAACGATAGCTGCGAAGACAGCGAGCGAACCGATGATTGCAAGCAATGTTACTATGAATTTTTTGAAGTTGGATTTTTGTTTTGACATCATACACCTCTCCGATATTCTGTTATTTTTGCTCTTTCTATTTCACTGGATATTTCGACCAAACTCTTCATATTTACATTTTGTATTATTACTGGCAAAGGGACATTGACACCTTCAACTTCTTTTTCTACAATAAATGAAAAAGCCGAATCCGGCAGGAATTGCGCCGATGCCAATAAAAAATTGACGTGCGGCTAACCACCGAAACATTTTTCTTCCCAATGGTGAGTGTCTTTGCGGATTTCATTGCTTAAATCAATATATGGTTATCCTATCGCACCAACCCGTCATATGAATTAACACATAAAATCACAATCGGAATGGTAAGATAAGTCGATAGGTCAGTTTTCATTATAGATAGTGTAAAAGAAAAATATTCAATCGGTTGATACCCTTGATCGCGGCGCCGGTATGCCATATAACATCCCTTCTGCACTAATGTCCTCATCGATATCCGGCCATCGGACACCAAGTCCATCACCGATTATCTCATAATTCGCACGCTGTTCAGGGGTAGCCTCCGATAATCTCCATGACCAGACAATGGGAACACTTATCACTCTCCCATCGACAAGATAAGCTATTATCTCATTCTCCGTTACCATTATATCTTTTATTCTTACCTCATTTGGATTCGCCGCAGTGTTCATACCAGGCCTCCATTATTTTTATAACATTTTCTTCAATAATCTTTTTTATTTTCCTTAACTCATTTGAGGTAAAACCGTAGTTCTTACTTAAAACAATTGGTTTGAGCCAATACTTACAAATCCTCTTTATAATCCACGAAGTAAATGATATATGTTCGCCGGTTTCTGATCGTATCTTTTTTAATTTGATTCTGGAATCGGTAACGTCAAGTTCAATGATTGCTTTTATGTGGTGTTTTTTCAAACCTATTCTCCCGACATCCGTTGTAAATAGCCGGGAGGATGGAAAAGTGATAATGGAATAACTATCATCTTGATTCATGGTTGAAACTTTCTGTAAATTGATCGTAAGATATTTTACCTTTCAACAAACGGAATTCTTTAAAACGAATACTGCAACACCGCATACCACGCCGAACCGGCGCCTTCGAAGATTGTCCTCTTACCTCCGACAAATATTTGCGCTACTGCTTCGAAATCGAGATCGGTCATGATTGAATATTTTATATTCGGCATGAAAAACAGAGCGTCGATATCCGGAAGTCCCATCACCGCTAATCCGCCCTGAAGGATCGGTGAAAAAGGATGATCTGTGCTTACGGTTACAGCATACTCGGAAAACATAATATTATCGGGGCGTAACGGTTCGGTTATAAGGAATGCATCTTCGGGAATGCGACTGTGACCGCCGTTGTATAAGACTTCAACAACACCGAATGTCCCTCCGGAGAACATATAATCGAGTCCGACTGCCGCAACAACATTCCCCCGTTGCCTGCCCGGTACTTCTTCAATGTCATAAAACCATGTTGCTTCTCCTTTAAATCCCGCTTGTCCAAGATTTCCCGCCCATCCCCCGCCAAGTGCCAAACGGTTGCGATAATAGCCGGCAATTGCCTGAAAATCATATTCCCAGCGGTTAACACCCAATTTTGCAGCAGCTACCATATCTTCGCTGTGTTTTGCAGGACTGACTGCCACTTCCACACTCGACATGAAACCGAAATAATGTTGTATCCTGACCGCATCCGAACCGGGACGCTCAGGGTAATCGAAATCGAAAAACGAATAGACATTGAACAGATCGTTCGGATTGGATACCAGGTTTATTCCCCAGTTCACTCGCTGTCGTCCCAGCCGCACCCGCCAGTTTGACGTTCTCCAGCCTACATAAAACCGGTCGATCATGGTATGTCCCAACCACGAACCGTCCGACAGCCAGACCCACGACATATCCACAAGACCGTCGTCCTGTTCAAAGACATTCTTTATGCCGGGATAATCACCGAACATTTCATTATAAAATAATCTGTTGCGTCCTTCGATAATCATATCCGTGCTCGCGGAAACATCCCACCGGAAGTTAAGACGGTTGTGAATAAGATTTCCAAATGAGGAATTCGAGAAGTCGTCATCGAACTGCACCGATGGCATTCCTTTTACGTAACCGCGCAATCTGAACGGTGAATTGAATTGACTATGTGCCTTATCAATTATGGAAGATGTAAAAAGTAAAATTATTATTATATAGAAGAATTGTATTTTCATATCTCTTGAAATCTGTAAACTCGAAACTAAAAACTATCTATCAAATTCCTTGTCCTCATCGACTGCACCATCTACCAGATTGATCACCCTGCGCGCCCGGTCTATAACACGCTGGTCGTGTGTGGAGAAGATCATAGTAACATTTTCCTCCTTGTTCAGCCGTGCCATTATATCGAGCAGGTTGAAGGCGGATTCGGTATCCAGGTTTGCAGTCGGTTCATCTGCGAGAATAAAGTCCGGTTTGGAAGCCAATGCCCGTGCAACGGCAACACGTTGTTGCTGACCTCCGGAAAGCTGCGACGGTCTGACATCGAGTTTATCGGCAAGTCCGACTTGCTCGAGCATTTCCTTTGCCCTGCGTTCCATCTCCTCTTTCGATCGCTTTTGCAGAAGCATGATGAACGAGACGTTCTCCATCGCGGTGAGGACGGGGATGAGGTTATACGCCTGAAACACAAATCCGATATGCCGTAAACGGAAATCGAAAAGCTTGCTTTCCTTCATAGTTGCGAGATCGACGCCATCGATGTAAATGTGTCCTTCGGTCGGTTTATCGAGTCCACCGAGAACGTTGAGAAATGTTGTCTTACCGCTGCCGGAGGGACCGACGATCGCGGTAAACTCGCCTTGTTTAAATTCAAGATTAACTTTTTTTAACGCGTGAACCTCTGCCGCGCCTCCGTTGTATATCTTTGTCAGATCCGTTGTTTTGATTACTGTTTTCATAGTTTGTTCAGTTATTATTGATGAATGCTATTTAATGATTGAGTGCCGTATATAGCATACGGCTCTTTTTTATCTAATACCAAGGCAGCAGCGTGGCTGCTGCACTCCAAATTATTCCTGCCGTACCGCTTCTGCCGGTACCAACCGGATTGCCTTCCAGGCAGGATATAAAGCAGCCAGTATTGCAAAAACGATTATCAACATACCGAGTTGAAAATACATTGCAAGAGCCAGTTCGGGGTAGATCACGGATGCATACCCGAACTCACCGAGTCCTTCACCTCCCGCTCCCGACAGATCTAATCCGTGCTTACTCAAATATTGCACCAATCCAAATGATATTATCAATCCGATTAATCCCCCGATAATAGAAAGCATAGTCGTTTCAACCACAACCATAGCGAACACCTTTATTTTTTTCATTCCGATCGCCATTAAAACACCAAGCTCCCGCACCCGCTCAAGCACCGACATAAGAATGGTGTTCAACAGACCGAACGATACACCGAGGATAATTAAGCCGAAGATCCAGATCAGGTTTCTCTCAAGGAATTCCAAGGAGAAATACAAGAACGGTACTATATCTGCCCAGTGTCGTACTTTTGTATCAGGATATGCTGCCTGAAGTTCCGAAGCAACGTTTCGATATTCATCGATATCGGTCAGCACCACAGCTATTTCGGTCACTGCTTTTGTATCTCCGATAAGCTGATTTAAATCCTTTGCATCTACGAACACAGTTCGCTTCTCAAAGGTCTTATCGGCAACGAGATACAACCCTTCAACACGGAACGAAGCACTTACAATCTCACCTTCAATATCCTGAAACGTTAATACGATTCTCGAACCCACATCGGAGTTGAGATTATTGGCAAGTTCTTTGCCGATAATGATTGACGGTAATCGTCCCCGCTCGGAAAAATAACTGCCTTCCTGAACAAGTTGGTCAAGACCGGTTGTTATTGCCTCTATTCCCGGGTCGATTCCTTTAATCCGAACACCGGTTGTCAGATTTGCAGAAGCTCCCATTCCGTCAAAGACCGTACGGGGAGAAGTGATCGTTACATCCGGTCGATTTCGTATCTCTTCTGCAAGTTGAAAGCCATCAGGAATTCGATATCTTGCTTCGGGGTTCGCTATAAACTCCGGATGATGAATTTGTATGTGAGATATCTGATTTCCGACGGTGTCTTTAAATTGCTGCTGTTCTACTCCCAGACGAACCGCAGCAGAAAAAATCGCTCCGATAACTCCGATGATCAACGCAGCAATTATTATGAAACTTCGTGCCTTATTTCTCCAGATATTTCGCCAGGATATTTTTAGTAGTGTTATCATTTTTGTATTTCACTGCTTTTTTAAATTCGAAAATTTGTTTCATTAGTTGTATTAAAGTCAATCGTTAATAGTTATTGGTTAATTGTCGGTAATTGCAAGACTACGATTTACGATTAACTAATAACAATTAACCAACAGCCAAACGATCATTTTCTCGCTGCCTCTATCACATCAAGCTTGAATACTTTCCTTACGGGATACAATCCGATTATTACAGCAATACAAAAAACGATAATTGCCTGCGTAATAAAAATGTCTGGTGATATAGAGAATGCGAAGATCGGCTCAAAACCGTAGTCCATAAAAGCATCGGCTACTTCGCCTCCTATCTCTATCGGATTTGTATATAGTCTGTACATGATCGGAAACGCTACAATAATACCGGCAATGACTCCGATGAAACTGAT
>PWYR01000126.1 GCA_003567775.1 Ignavibacteriales bacterium
CTGGCAAGGGTAATTGACATTTTTCAAATTTATATGTATCCTGTGATGTTGTGGAACCGGTGTTCTCCATAATGATCCAAAAATTGCGTATATATTCATATAGTAAAAAATTTATTTAACATCTTTACCTCAGGAGGGTTATCATGTATTCAAGATTTATAATGCAAACATTAATTGTTCTTCTCATCATACTGGTATCCCCTGCTCTCTATTCGCAAATATCGGTTGAGCAGGTTCTCGATAATATGGTGCAGGAATACGAACGCGGCGTTCAGAATATCGACGATTATACCGTCGTTACCGATATGTACACGGCGCAGTATAAAAAGACTTATGTCGATGGACGACCGACGTTTAAATCGCGCGTGCAAGTAAAGGGAATGGAACAATTTGGCGACGAAGCTGTTTCCACATCGGCTATGGGGCATAGCGATTTTTACGATACTAAAATGTTCAACTCTCTTAAAGAAAATGCAGAATATAAGGGAACTGAAACGGTCGATGGCGCCCGTACACATGCTTTATTCGTCCCGGAACTGACGGATCTCGTGGAGGAGCAAAATGGCGACCAGGCAAAAAATGTCCACTTCTACATTGATGCAGATAAGTGGGTGCTGCGCAAGATGACCTTCGATTTGGAAATAGAAGCTGATGACGGTCAAGTGCAGAAAATGAACTCTACTATCCGGTTTCAGGATTACCGCAACATTGAAGGAATGAATATGCCGTTCAAAACCGTGATGGAAATGGAAGGATTCGACTCTGCAATTTCCGAAGAAGAACGTGAAGAAGCCAGGAAGTCAATGGAAGAATTAAGACAACAACTCGACGCTATGCCGCAACAACAGCGTAAAATGATGGAAAACATGATGGGACCGCAGCTCAGGCAGCTTGAGAAAATGCTCCAGGGTGAAATGTTCGAAATTGTAATTGAAACACAGGAAGTAAAAGTAAACACCGGTTTGACCGACGACTTATTCAACTAAACAAGCATTTTTCATAGAATCACAGAACTACCGGCATAGAAGCAGCTATGATGCCGGTAGTTCCGTGACGTTTCATTATTATACCCCTCCGACTGTAGCATTCGAAAACCGGATTGATTAAATTAATGTAACGGAAATATATACGGTTCACACCATCATTGATTCTATTATCAAATTAGCAGACGGAAAAAATATTGCGGTTCCTATTCAATACTATAAAACCTAATCCGGAAACCGATACACATGCCATCGATGCCATTATTAAACCGTGACATCAAACCACCCATTGCAAAAATAATCCCGCACACAATAACCCTGCATGGGGATACTCGTGTCGATTACTATTATTGGCTTCGGGAAAGAAATAATCCCGAAGTCATACAATATCTGAAAGATGAGAATGAATATGCTAAACAGATGATGCAGCAGACCGAAACGCTGCGAAAAAAGTTATACGTTGAAATGCTCGACAGGATAAAAGAAACCGATCTTTCGGTTCCCGAAAAGATTGATGAGTATTACTACTATTCACGTACGGTAAAGGGAAAGCAGTATTCCATTTACTGCAGGAAAAAGGGATCGTTGGAAGCCGATGAAGAGATCATTCTGGATATCAATGATTTAGCAACCGGACGCGACTATTTAAAGGTTGGTGTGGCGGAGGTAAGCCCCGACCACAAACTTCTCGCATATTCAATCGATACGAACGGATCCGAATCTTACACACTCTATTTAAAGAACACCGGGAACGGCGAACTTATCGGGACGCCTATACCGAATACCCATTACTCGCTTGAATGGGGAAATGATAACAAAACTATTTTCTACACCGTTCTCGATGAATCAAAACGTCCGCACAAAGTGTTTCGCCATGTGCTCGAGTCGAATCCGGATAACGATGAGCTGGTGCATCACGAAACGGATGACAGCTATTTTCTCTGGATCGACAAAACACGAAGCGAAAAATATATTATCATTAGTTGCGAAAAAATAACGACAACCGAAGTGCGGTATCTCAACGCAGACACACCTCGTGAGACTTTTTCCATATTTCAACCGCGGGCTGAGGGAATCGAATACACACTCGATCATCACGAGCAGACATTTTATATCGTAACGAACGAAAATGCCAAGAATTTTAAATTAATGTCGACTCCGGTAACCGCGCCGGACAAATCACAATGGAGAGAAGAAATTCCGCACCGTACCGATATAAAATTGGATGGCATCGATATCTTCCACGATTATATGGTAGTTTATGAACGCCGGAACGGATTAAAAAATATTCGTATTCGTCATTTTCGCAGCGAAAAGATCCACGATATCGATTTCACGGAACCGGTGTACAATGCCTTTCCGTCCGATAATCCGGAGTTTAAGACCGAGACACTCCGCTTCCACTATACTTCCTTTATCACGCCGATGTCTGTGTACGACTATAATATGAACACCCGGCAGCGGGAATTGAAAAAACAGACCGAGGTGCTCGGCGGTTACGATCCGGAGTCGTATGTCTCGGAGAGATTTTTTGCCAGAGCACCGGATGACACCGGTGTTCCGGTGTCGCTTGTTTATAAAAAGGGACTGCAACGTAACGGAAAAAATCCTATGGTTCTGCACGGTTACGGTGCGTACGGCATCAGTCAGGATGTGAATTTTTCATCGAACCGGCTGAGCTTGCTCGATCGCGGATTTATAGTCGGCGTTGCCCACGTTCGGGGTGGAGGTGAAATGGGCAGACAATGGTATGAAGACGGCAAGCTATTGAAAAAGAAAAACACATTCACCGATTTCATCTCCTGCGCGGAAGATCTCATTCAAAAAAAATATACCTCCTCGGATAAACTGGTTATCAACGGCGGAAGCGCCGGCGGACTTCTAATCGGTGCGGTTCTCAATATGAAACCGTCGCTTTGCCGAAGCGCTATTGCAAATGTACCGTTCGTCGATGTGATCAATACTATGCTCGATCCATCGATTCCACTTACCGTTATTGAATATGACGAGTGGGGCAACCCCAACGAAAAAGAATATTACGACTATATTAAATCATACTCGCCGTACGATAACATTAAACGACAGGGCTATCCGCATATTCTCGTTCTCGCCGGATTAAACGATCCCCGTGTGCAATACTGGGAACCGGCAAAATGGACGGCGAAACTCAGGGCATTAAAAACCGACCCTAACTTGCTCTTACTCAAAACCGATATGGGCGCCGGGCACGCAGGCGCTTCCGGGCGGTACGATTACCTGAAGGATCTTGCGTTCGAATATGCGTTTATTCTGCAGATGTGCGACGCACGCGTCCGAAAAATGGTTGGATATTAATTTATTACGTTCTGCCCCGCACAACGGGCACGTGCGTCGCACAGAGATGATTTTTATCTCTTTTCTCCGTACCTTTCATACGATTTTATTTCATATATCATAAATCATATTACTTACACGGAAAGAAATCATGTTCGAAATAGCACAAAACACATCACCATTTGTAGTGCTTGTCGTCATTCCGCTTCTCATAATGACGGCGCGCATTATCGATGTATCGTTCTCGACGCTCCGCATTGTATATTTGATGAAGGGAGAAAAACTCTTCGCAGCCGGACTGGGATTTTTCGAATCGATGATCTGGCTTATTGCGATAAGTCAGATCATACAAAACGTTTCGAACGTTCCTGCGTATCTCGGATGGGCGGCAGGTTTTGCACTTGGAAATTATATCGGTTTGCTCATCGAAGAACGTCTCGCCGTCGGGAAACTTATAGTGCGGGTGATTACAGCAGTAGAAGCACAGGCGTTGATAGACAAATTAAAAAGCGCCGGTTACGGCGTCACACATATCAACGGACAGGGTACTGCCGGTAAGGTGAAATTGATTTTTTGCGTCGTCCGGCGCGATCAGTTTGAACGGGTTGTTGAGATAATTCAACAGTTCAACCCGAAGGCATTTTATACCGTCGAGGATGTACGGACTGCGCGAGAGGGAGTGTTTCCGCCTTCACGCGGTGTGTATCAACGGATGGGTTTATTTCCGGTATTTGTGCGGCAGCCGAAGAAAAAGTGATTGAATAAATCAAGGGGTTTATGTTCCCCTTGATATTCATTTGCACAAAAATTATAAAGATAAACAAAATGCGCATATCGAGTTGTTCTGAATCTCAACATTTCAACTGGGTACCGGTTATCCTTATTACCTTGAAAAATATCTCAACAAAACTCTAATAATCCATCTGTTCATTTTCGAATACGGAGGGTAGATCAGCTTTAAGACACCGATCCGAGATTGTTTTAGTATCCCGCGTTTGTGCGATAACTCCTCAAAGCCATGAAATCCGTGATAGCGTCCGATACCGCTGTAGTTCACACCCCCGAACGGTACATGCGGATTGGAAAGATGAACCATAACATCGTTTATGCACGTTCCGCCTGCAGTTGTCTTCTCCAACAAGTTTTTAATTTGTTTCTTGTTCTTGCCGAAAATATATAAAGCAAGCGGCTTCGGGAGCGAACGTATGAAATCGACCGCTTCATCGCTATTCCTCACCGGAATGACCGGCAGCAGCGGACCAAATATCTCTTCATTCATAATATCCGATCCGGCATCAACATTCGTTAATATAACCGGCGCAATCAACCGGTCGTGTTTTCTGTTATCGCCAAACGCATCGATGTGGGCGCCGCGCTCGACGGCATCCTCGATCAGCGAGTTCAAACGTTCATAATGTTTATCCGAAACGATCCGTCCGTACGATGATGCGGTTTGATCTCCGTTAAAAAATTTGCTGATCGAATTTTTAAATGCTTCAATGAACGATGATTGCAGGTGTTCGGGAACGAGTACATAGTCCGGTGCTATACAAGTTTGACCTGCATTTATAAATTTACCCCATGCAATTTTTTCCGCCGCATCATTGATATCGGCCGATTCGTCGATAATCACCGGCGATTTCCCGCCAAGCTCGAGCGTGACCGGGGACAGATTCTCTGCTGCGTATGCCATCACGAGCTTTCCTTTTTCGGGACCTCCCGTGAAAAAGATATGATCGAACGGTTTCTGCAAAAGATACTGTGCGGTATCAACGCCGCCTTCTACCACGGCAATTTCCCGCTCATCGAAAGTAGCTGAAATTATTTCCCGGACTAGGTGACTTGTGTTCACGCTGAATTCCGACGGCTTCAGTATTACGCTGTTTCCCGCAGCAATAGCAGAAATAAGAGGAGTTATTGAAAGGTGGAACGGATAATTCCACGGAGAGATTACCAAGACCCTGCCTTTCGGTTCATACTTGATATAACTCTTCGCGAGTAGTAACGGTAGAGATCGAGCCACACGTTTTAATTTCATCCATCTACGGACATGCCGATAGGCGAATTTTAATTCCATAAGCGTTGAGATGAACTCGGTTATTCGAGCTTCCTCGGAGCATTTATTCAAATCGGCTTTGAGTGCAGCTTCTATTTCATCTTGCCGGCTGATGATCGCGTCGCGTAAAGCACGCAGTTTTTCCCGTCGTTGCCGGTACGTAGATTGACGAAGCGTGCGGGCAGTGTGAAGGTGAGAATCGAATATAATATCAATCGATGATGTATCTGCATTCTCTATGACATCTTGCATGATAATTAATCTACGGTATGTAATATTTTACTGACAATTAAAGTAGTATCTTCATCCGGCGTAAAACCGCTCCGGTCGTATAATTCGGCTAATGAAACAAGCATCTCTGCCTGCTCGATCGGATCACCTATAGCATCAAGCGCTTCAACGGATTGCTTTGCAAAACGAGCGAATGCATCTGGGTTGTCCTGTTCCATAGCTTTATGTGCGGCATGTAGAGCAACTTCTGCAACGGATCGAGGAGCGTTAAGCATCTCCATCACCGCATCAACTTTATCAAATCGAAAAATGTTCGCAGCATAAATCCCGATATCGAGCAACGCACGTTGTTTAAATACTTCACCGGAGATTTGTTCACTCAAAGCTATTGCATCGACCAATAATCCGTCCGCTTTTTCATGGTCGCCGTTATCTTCGGCAACTGTTGACGAATGCGCCATCGTGACTACCCGCAAGGGTATATCGGTGATTTCTTCTATTACATCAAACATCCGGTCGTATGATGAAACGTTTGCGTACGCAATTGCTGCGCGGCTGATCAACTCGTCGCGATAATATGCAGCGTTGTCGCCCATAGCCCGTGCGACCGATACGGCTTGCTCTATTATAGATTCATTTTGTCCGGCATGGGGGTAAGTGTGTAATATGGCGTCCCACACGTTGACATGGTGTTGATCGTTGCCGATTTGACCGCTCAGCTCGATTACATTTGAAAAAACCTCCCGCGACCGCTGCCGCTGTCCGGCTTCGCTATATTTTTGCGATATATACAGAAGCGTTTCAATATGATGGGTTATCGATTGTTCACGTCTTGCGGATTGCAATGCCTGATTGAACAATCGCGATGCAAGATCGTCGTATCCTTCTTCATAATAGATAACCGCTATACCGGCAACAGCTCGCGCCTGAAAATTCGGATCGGGTATCTCTTCGGCAAGATCTCTGCCGCGACGATAGTCCGCCGCGCGTTCATACCCAACGGCAATCCCGGCAAGCGCCCGCGATTTATGAAAATCGGATTGAATGCGGTTTGCCAACGACCGTGCGCGCTCACGCTCGCCGCGCTCCGTAAGCAACATGGCAACATCGGCAATGGTACGATCCTTCTCGTTTTGCAGCGGTATCTGCATTGCATAATCAACCGCTTCATCCGTTTGGTTTTGATCAAGCTTTAACAGCGCAATCCGGCGTAAAACATTCGACTCCACTTCATCGGATCCGACGCGTTCGGCGGCATATAACGCCGAAGCGATCATACCTTCCTCGGTCACCGGATGCGGTTCAACGACGTCACGAAGCGCAGACGGTTGGCAACCATATAGTACAATTAAAGCGATGACCGGTATATAAAAATATCTTTTAAAGCTCAAAGCAATCCCTCTCATTTCATTAATACCATTCTTCTTATTTCAACATAATCGTGCAACGAACCGTTTCTGTTATCACGACCGGCAGCATGCAAACGATAAAAATATACTCCGCTCGGTAAACCCGATGCATCGAATGTGATGTTATATATCCCCGCTGCCTGTCGCTCTTGTATCAGGGATTTCACTTCCTGCCCGAGAAGGTTGTATATCAGCAACGAAACATCACTATCCTGCGGTATAGAATAGCGAATGGTTGTTTGGTTGTTGAATGGGTTCGGGTA
>PWYR01000018.1 GCA_003567775.1 Ignavibacteriales bacterium
CGCATCGTGTGTAATATCGATTACCGTATCGCAATGAATGCACACCAGGTGATGGTGCTGTTCGACATTGGTGTCATAGCGGGTTGTCCCTGATCCGGATCTGAACGGCGACAGCAGCCCGATTTTAACGAATGTATCGAGCGTTTTATAGATCGTAGCAAGCGATATGGTCGGGAACTGCTTTTTCACCCGCCGGTATATCGTTTCCGCGTCCGGATGCTCGCTATGGTTGAGCAATTCCTTATATATCACAATCCGCTGTGGTGTGATGTTCAGGTTTGCTTCTTTGCATATTTGAATGAACTGATCTAACATTGAATGTGTAATAATAATTAATTAACAATGATTATTACTTAGTAATATATTAAACTTAGGAATAATTGTCAAGTGTTTTTAGAATGCCTCCCCGGTAATTACAGTAGGACTTTCTAAGACTGCAAATAATACAGAAAATCCCGGAATCGCTTTTCTCCCGGCATGTGAAACAACATTGAGCCGAGAGCAATGCCGCCGAGGATCGCCGGAGGGTATGCATAGCCGGCAATGACCGCTGCAATTCCCGCAAAGAGCACGACGCCGAGGCAAAGAAGCTGTGCGACGATCATTGTCATACGAAATCCGGTTATCAGCATATATTCGTTATAGCGCGCGGGCATTCTTTGGGGAATGTATTTCCAGACGTAAAATGAAAGCGGAATTTGAACTGCAGCTATGATCACACCAATGTACAGGACCGAATAGAATTCCGGCGCGGGTGTGCGTTGTTGTCCGATAAACAACATGAGAGCAAGAAATATAACCGAAAAGGTGGAAATCATGAACGAAATAAGCCGGAATTGGAAGGAGTTTCTTTGAAGTATTTTAAGCGGACTTAATTCGCTCATGATGCATATTTTTTCTTTTCTTCGTCGGTCAATACCTCGTTCATACTTCCCGATCTGAAACCGGCAAGATCGAGTGTGATGTATGTAAACCCGATTTCTTTGAGTTCCGATACTATGGCGTCTCTGAATGCATCATCGGCAAACCGATTGATCTCCTCTATACCGACTTCGATCCGCACGGTGCGATCGTCGTGATGCCGCGCCCGGAAAAAGCGGAACCCATTGTCGCGCAATACATTTTCCGCCCGGTCGATCTTGCTTAGTTTTTGTTTGTCGATCGATTGACCGTACGGAAAGCGAGACGATAAGCAGGCGAAGGATTGTTTATTCCATGTTCGCAGATTCAGATATTTTGAAAGCTGCCTGATATCATCTTTTGTCATACGGGCTTCGAGAAGCGGCGAGCGAACGTTCTTTTCACGGTTCGCTGCCATACCGGGTCGGAAATCACCGCGGTCGTCAAGGTTCGATCCGTCTGCAATCCATTTTAGTTTATCGCGTTTGGCGATATCCTGTACTTTACCAAACAACTCCGTTTTGCAAAAATAACACCGGTTTGGCGGATTTTCACGGAATTTCAATACATCCGTCTCTTCGGTTTTGACCACTTCAAATCGCACACCTATTTCCTGCGCCAGTGAACGCGCCTCTTCAAATTCCCGTGATGGATACGTTTCCGATTGTCCGATGACGGCAATGACTTTTTCGCCGATCGTATCAAGTGCAACTTTTAATAGCAATGTGCTGTCGACGCCCCCCGAGTAACCGATTACGAGACTTTGCATCTCCCGGATAATCGATTGCAGTAAGTTATATTTTCCGTTTAGCTCTTTAGTCAATTCATTCATACCTTTCCCTCTTGAGTGCGCCGTTTTATGTGTTCCATAACGACCGGTATTACTTTATCCATCGGAAATGTTTGTCCGGTCCATAAGTTAAAAGACATCGCCGCTTGATGTAATAACATTGAGATGCCGTTGCGGGTTCGGGCGCTCTGGCGGGCGGCTTTCTTCAGAAACGTTGTTTCAATCGGATTGTAAATGAGATCAATGACGATATGCCGGTCACTGAAGCGAAACGTATCCGGTGCGGGACTTTCACCGGCGTACTTGCCGGCGCCTACAGGGGTTGTTTGAATGATACCGGAAGCTTCATCGGCGGCTTCTTGTATTGCTTTGTCGTCCGGCGGCAACGTTTTTATAGAGTCGAAACGATATGTTGTTTTTAAATGTTGAACAAGCCGTGTTGCCCGGTCGGGATTTCTGGTTGCAATAACGATGCGTTCAGGAGATGCTTTCGTGATCAATGCATCGCACACCGCGCGTGCAGCGCCGCCCGATCCGATTATAAGGACTGTCTTGTTTTTCAGCGCTTGCATTTCGCTCATATATGCATTGTAAAAACCTGCGCTATCGGTGTTGTCGCCGAATATCTCCTTATTTTCAAAACGGAGGGTATTGACCGCGCCGATCTTCTGCGCCGTACCTGAGAGCGACGTGGTGAACTGAACAACGGTTTCCTTATACGGAATAGTGACATTTGCACCGGCGAAATTCAATGTTTGTACAGCATCAAGCGCCTTGCCGAATTGTTCGGGCGCAATGTCGACGGAAAGGTATGTAAACGGTAAATCGTTTGCCTGAAATGCGGTATTGTGAATGACCGGTGATATAGAGTAAGAGATGTTGTCGCCGAAAAGCGCTATGCCTCGCTGCATATTATTTTTTTATTAACTGCAGCAGTTTCTTTAACATCGGGTTTGCACCGAATTCTTCCTCGAATTCTTTTATTTTGGATCCATCGCGGTCGAAACTGTATTTAAAAGATTCCATTGCATCGACATAGCGGCGAAGCGAGAAGAGTATCTTGCCTTTTATGTAATACGGTTCGGCTAAATCTCCGCGTAGATCAATTGCAGTGTTCAGCGCGACAAGTGCATCCTCCGAACTACCGTATTCAAATAGCGTAGATCCGAGATCAACCCATGCTTCGGCGTTATGCGGATCGAGTTTCGTTACCATACGGTAGCTGCAAATTGACTCCCAGAGTTTACCCATATTGTATTCTGCATCGGCTTTTGCAAACCACAGTTCTGGATACTCACGATTGATTGCAAGCGCGCGGTTATAATCATGGAGCGCCCGTGTGTGTTGTTCGAGGGAATCGTAACAACTGCCGCGCCCAAAGTACGATTCATAATGGTTTTTATCGATCTTTATTGCGTTGGTGAAGCATTTTATAGCTTCACGAAACTGACCCAGTTCTTCATGTGCGTTCCCCATGTTATGCCACGCGGCTGCATCGTTGGGGTCATACCTGAGCGCTTCTTTGTAGCATTTCAACGCTTCGTGAAGCCGTCCCATATTTGCACACGCATTCCCTTTGTTGTACAATGCCGCGGGAAATTTTTCATTTATAGCGATCGCCATATCGTAGCTGTCGATCGCCTTATGATATCTGCCGAGCCGGTTTAATATAATGCCTCTATTGTACCATGCATTATAATTATAGGGATCGAGATCGATATTTTTATCGTATGCGGCAAACGATTCCTCGAGCCGTTCGAGAAAATCATAGCAGAAACCGAGTTCGTACCATGCTTCTTTGTTTTCGGGATTCCCGTCGACTAAGTATTTGAGAATATGGAGTGCATCTTCATACCGTTCCATCTTCTCGTATGTAACTGCCTTATTGAACAATGCTTCTTCATTGGCCGGATCGAGTTCAAGGGCGCCATCGAAGCATTCGACGGCATCTTGAAGCCTGTTCATATTGTCAAGGGTAATACCCCTGTTGATAAGCAAATCCGAATCGACAGGGTTGAGAGTCATAGCTTGATCGTATGCCTCGAGGGCTTCTTCATAACGAAACAGATTATTCAAAGCCATACCTTTGCGTTGCCAGATATCGGCGCTGTACGGGATGTGTTTAATAAGTATATGGATAAAATGTAGCGCTTCCTCGAATTTCTCGTTGTCAAGGTAGAAATTGACAATTTCCTCGAGAGCTTCAAGGTTTGTTATGGAACCGGAGTTGTTGTGTAAGCGCTCTTTTAGTTTTCTAACTTCTTCTTCGAAGCGCCCCGACTTATCGGATTTATCCCCGGAATTTTCCCAATCTTCATTGAACTCATCAAAATCAAAAATACCCATGACCCCAACCATCTAAACAGGGTTTATTATCGTTCACTGATTTACTATCATATCTAATTAAATAAAAATCTTTCTGTATGTCAATAGCGCAAAAATACTTTAAAATGGGCATATTTTGCCATAAAACCCGAATTTAGTTGATTTTTACGGCTTTTCGGTTTATATTTATAATTTACTTAATTTTGGCATGATCAGCGAAAATCTGCACAACATACGTAATAGAATAAAAGAGGCGTGCGGTAAAGCGGGAAGGGATGTTTCAGAAGTCACTTTAATTGCTGTTTCTAAGACATTTTCTCCCGAGGATATAAAAAAGGCGGTCGGCGAAGGCATCGATAATATCGGTGAAAGCTATGTACAGGAGTTGACCCGAAAGTATGAAACACTTAAAAATGAACCTATAAAGTGGCATTTTGTCGGTCCTCTTCAGAGGAACAAAGTCAAATATATTGTTGATTTTGTGCATCTTATACACTCGGTTGAGAGTCTGAAGGTATGCCAGGAGATAGAAAAACGGGCTTCCCGGACCGACCGTGAGATCAATATACTTGTTGAAGTAAATACTACACGTGAACCGCAAAAACACGGCATCGACCCGGATGAAGTCACCGATGTATTTAATGAAATTGCAGTATTTGATAATGTTCAAGTTCGGGGGTTGATGACTATGGCGCCGTTTGTGGACGATCCGAACCTGGCGCGGCCATCGTTTAAATTGCTGCGTGACCTCCGTGACCGTCTTCTCGACGATGGCATCCCGGAATTTCAGGTGCAGCATCTGTCGATGGGGATGTCGAATGATTTTGAAGTTGCAATAGAAGAAGGTTCCACTATGGTGCGTATCGGAAGCAGTATCTTTGGTGAGCGCCCATACTAATTCTAATTTAGTAACAACTTTGGAGACGTACTGTGAAAATAACACCGATGGATATTAAAAACCAGGATTTCAAGAAAGTTATGCGCGGGTACGATCCTGTGGAAGTCAATACCTTTCTTGAAATGCTTTCGAACGAAGTCGAAAGACTTATTCGCGATCACAGAGAAAATAACGAGCGTGTAAAAGATCTGGAGTCGCAGATCAAAGATTATAAACAGATAGAAAAATCACTTCAGCAAGCATTGCTGCAAGCTCAGGAAACTGCTTCACAGGCGCGTCACCAATCACAAAAAGAAGCGGAGATCGTCATCAAACAAGCGGAAGCACGTGCGAACGAAATTGTCCACGATGCCCGCAGCTCCTTGTCGCATTTACACAATGAGATCGAGCAATTTAAAACGGTCCGTGAAACAATGGTGAGCCGTTTGAAGATTTTGTTGCAATCGCAGCTTGAGCTAATCAAGTCTCTCGAAGAAGAAAATATTGATGATTCTGATTATAATCAAAAAGTTACCGTCGGCGAAAAAACCATCGAAGTTGAAGGATTAATCGATAAAATGGATCAGGATCAGGAATAAACTATTTTGGCTGAAGATATAAAAAAACAGATACAGGAAGCTATGGAAGTCGTTCGCCGCCATACGCAAATGGAACCGGGAGTAGGCATAATACTCGGCACCGGTCTTGGCGGACTTGTGAACGAAATAAAGAAAGAGGTTGAGATCAGTTATGCCGAACTGCCGCATTTTCCGGTATCGACTGTGGAATCCCACGAGGGAAAACTGATTTTCGGAATGCTTGCCGGAAAACAGGTGGTCGCAATGCAGGGACGTTTTCATATGTACGAAGGTTATTCAATGCGGCAAATTACTTTTCCGGTGCGTGTGATGAAATTTCTCGGCGTGAACACGCTGCTCGTTTCAAATGCGTGCGGCGGTATGAATCCGCTCTACCGGAAAGGCGATATAATGATTATGACCGATCATATTAATCTGCTCGGTGATAACCCGTTAATCGGACCGAACGACGATGAACTCGGACCGCGGTTTCCGGATATGTCCGAACCCTACAGCAACGAACTCATTGAGCTTGCTGAAAAAGTTGCGCTTGACCGGAAGGTCAAGGTGCAAAAAGGAGTATATGTTGCCGTATCCGGGCCGAATCTCGAAACAAAAGCGGAGTATCGGTTTTTGCGTATGATCGGTGCGGACGTCGTCGGTATGTCGACCGTACCGGAAAATATTGTAGCGAATCATATGGGAATGCGTGTTCTCGGTATGTCGGTTATAACGGATGAGTGTTTTCCCGATGCGCTTGAGCCGGCGAATGTGGCGGATATTATCGCAACAGCCAACAAAGCCGAGCCGAATCTTACCACCATTATGAAGTACGTGGTGGAACGCCTGGAGGATTGAGCGGTGCTGCAACGGCAACCCGGCGCCGGCAGCGTTCTTGAAAACGATCAAATACAGAGAACGCTTCCGAATCGGCCGCTTAAATATTACGATATTATTCTCGGTTTGTTTGTTGCCGTTCTGTTGATTTCGAATGTTGCATCGACAAAAATTCTTCAGCTTGGTGTCTTTACCTTCGATGGGGGTACGCTGTTATTTCCGTTGAGTTATGTTCTCTGCAATATACTGACGGAAGTATATGGATACCGGAAGGCGCGCAAAGTTATCTGGACGGGTTTTTTCAGCGCAGCATTGATGGCTGTAACATTGATAGGTGTGGGGGCTTTGCAGCCCGCTGAAGGATGGGAACATCAGGAGGCGTACGAAAAAATTCTGGGGTTGACTCCCAGAATTGTATTTGCAAGCTTGACTGCGTATTTTGTAGGTGAGTTTGTAAACTCGTTCACGCTTGCAAAGTTAAAAATATTTACCGGAGGTCGTTTTCTATGGATGCGCACCGTCGGGTCAACCATACTCGGTCAGGGGCTTGATACAGCGATTTTTATCAGTATTGCCTTTGCCGGTGTTTTACAGTTGCCGTTGTTGGTATCGGTGTTTTTTTCGAATTATATCTTTAAGATATTGTTTGAAATTGCAGCGACGCCGGTAATTTACAATGTAGTCGGGTTTTTGAAACGTAGTGAACAAGTAGATGTGTACGATATCGATACCGATTTTAATCCGTTTAATCTAAAAGAATCGTGAATATGGATCAATCAATCGGTAGAGTTTTAATTATTGCCGGATTAGTTATAGCAGCGGTCGGCGCAGCGTTTTTATTTTCCGACAAAGTATCGTTTCTCGGGAAATTACCC
>PWYR01000083.1 GCA_003567775.1 Ignavibacteriales bacterium
ACGATCCTGCATCCGGAACGGCAACGTACCGGTCGAGTATATCTATCTTCTTAAAAGTTATCCGTCCGTTCATCGAATGTCGTACGGCATTTTGACTTGCAACTTTTAGAGTGTCTTCGGAAACATCGATCGCGGTAAGGACGGCGTCATCAATTTCTGCGGCAAGCGACACCACAATACAGCCGCTGCCTGTGCCGATATCCAGTATACGCGGCGACTTGATTTCTTTCTCTTTTAATAACCCAATAGTGGCTTCGATTATATGCTCCGTCTCGGGACGCGGGATCAACACACCGGGGCGAACAATAAATCGTCTTCCGTAAAAATCCGCATAGCCGAGAATGTATTGCAATGGCTCCCGATTTAATCGTCTCACAAAAAGCGCTTTATAACGATCAAGTTCTTCCTGTACGAGCGGTTTATCGAAGCGGGTATAGAGATCGATTCGGTTACAGTTAAGTGCAGCGGCAAGCAACAGCTCGGCGTTTAGTCGAGGACTTTCTATTCCTTTTTCCGTAAGATATTTTTCACTCCACTGAATGAGCGATAGAATGGTCCAATTCTTTTTAGATTCATTGCTCGCCATACGCCGATATAATCCTGATCACTCAGAATGGGAACGAAGTTTTGACGGGAGAGACGATGCATACTCTATCGCAACAAGCAAATCGCAGCTATCGGTTGATACATTGGTCAAATTATCTTTGTTCGTCACCGCAACTATATAATATTTCGACCCGAGTTGTTTTTTAAATTCATCCAACAACGGTATCATCTCTTTTTGATTTTTTTGATTTATCGCCTGGATTATTATCGGTCTTTCATTAATCCTCGGGTGCGGTATCAGAATATCCGGCTCAAACACTACGGCTTTTTTGTTCGGCAGCACTACATTGAACTTCTTCCCGCGGTGTTTGTGTTCCAAGCCGTTGTCGTCAAGGTATCTGCATATCTGCTTTTCAATACTGCTGTGCGCCTTATGTTCCTTCTCCCATGGATCGAATCCCTTGTACTTTTTTACAAGCTCGCGTAGTTTCTGATTGAAATTTTGGTCTTGCGATTGCTGAGCTGTCGGTTGTGCACTGCCGCTGCTGTTTCCTGTACTTTTTTTCTTTCCCCTCCGTCTCCGGCGCTTCTTTTTCTTATCTTCGGTCGGTTGCTTTTTCTGTTCTGTCACAATGCCTCGCTTTCGTATATTTTATGATAAAGTAAAATACTCGGATAATCTTTTAATAGACTCTATTTTATCGGAATGACCGATTCTGGATTTATCTATTGCACGTTTTAATAACTGAATCGACTCATCGTACACTTTTTTGTCTACCGGGTATGGTGTTCCGTCTTTTCCTCCGACTGCATAGCTAAACCGGGCAGGGTCTTCAAAACTCGGCGAGGCGCCGTAAATAACCTCACTCATCAAAGCAAGCGCCCGGAGCGTTTTTGCTCCCACCCCTTCAAAGCCGACCAGGTTTTCAAAATCGGCGGGCCGGCGTTCATACGTCGACAGCAATACCGAACGCAAGCGGTCGGGGCGAATATCACGAAATGAAACCCAGTGCCGCGACGGCATCCTGAAAGTTTGATATGCATCACCTGCAATGGTCGGTATAGCGGTATCGAAAAGGTCGCCTTGTGTCGATTTGTCGAGACCGCGCGAAATTCTCACAACCTCACGGAGATCGCTGAGTACTTGTTTCGTCGGTTGATTGACAATTTTTACCGAGTGAGACCTCACTTCCTCGCTCTTGACCGCCGTCAGATCAAGCACACCGCCGGTCCTGTCGGCAATTATTCCGGCGTGCGGTTCGACAACATATGATTCTACTTTAGTCCCTAACCAGTGGTATCGTCGTGCATATCGCAGGGATTCGTTCATTCCCTGTTGCACCACCGCCCACTCGCCGTTACTTGTATAAAGTATTGAATGCGCATATATTTGATAACCGTCCTGTAAAACCGCCGAATCAACTTTTGCGCTCATCTTACTCGCATAGATAAGCGGAGCGGGATCGGCGCCGATCAACTCACATTGCTGCCGTATCTGATCCGGTGTTTTGCGTGATACACCGCCTTTCCCTCCTGCTATGTAAATATCGAGTTCGCGGTTAATCTTCTTTAACCCATCTTTTAAGGCGCCGAGCGTTGTAGTCGTAACGCCGCTTGAGTGCCAGTCAAATCCGATCACACAGCCGAACGCCTGGAACCAGTACGGATTCGAGAGACGCCGTAATACTTCACCGGAACCGTATTCTTCCACAATCGCACGGACTATCTCACGCGATAAAGCAACCATGCGGTTAAACAACCACGGAGGCGCTTTGCCTCCGTGCAGCGGTGTTTCGACAATTCCGGTTCTCATTTCTTATTTCATATATCGATCAAACCAATCGACTACCCTGTTCAACAAATCAATTTGATGTTCACGTTCCGAGATGCCATGACCGGCGCGTGGATAAAGAACAAACTCGGTATCGACTTCAAAATGCTGTAAAGCCCTGTAAAGTTCCCAACCCTGTCCGGGTGGTACACGATCATCCCGTTCACCGAACAAGATCAAAGTCGGTGCGTCGTTGCCATCGATATGTTTTAACGGGGATCGTTCCCAGTGCAGATCCATATAATCCCAGGTGTAACCGTCCCAGTGCGCAATCGCCATCTCATCGGGGATATCGGTCATACCTCCAAAACTGATCCAGTTTGAAATACCCGCTCCCATAATCGCTGCTTTGAAACGGTCGGCGGCTGTTGCAGCAGCCCACGCGCTTGTATAACCTCCATAACTCCATCCGCCTATGCCAAGCCGATCTTCATCGGCAATTCCGCGCTCGATTAAATAGTCTGCACCGGCAACGATGTCATTCCATTCCTCGCCCATCATATCGCCCATATTCGCTTCAATAAAATCATATCCACGGCTCGTGCTGCCTCTATAATTTGGCAGCAGAACGGCATATCCTCTTCCTGCAAGCATTTGTCCCCAAAGCGACCAGCTTCCATGCCAGCTTTGCAAATACGCCGCTTCGGGACCACCGTGTATTTGCAACACAGTCGGATACCGGACACCTTCCTGATAGTCAACCGGTTTAATCAGTACACCTTGAATCACAAATCCGTCCGGTCGTGTCCAGCTCACTTCACTTACTTCGCCAAAATCTATATCGGTTATATGATCGTTAAACAACGTTAATCGCTCAACCGACCTATCTCGCAGTGAACCGCTCCATAACTCGTTCGGATGATCGGGAGTGTTTCCGGTTGCAGCGAATTGCCGTCCATCTGCGGCAAGACTTATACCGCTCAATATGCCGCGATGATCAATTATTGGTGTGACTCGCGTATTTCGGATATCGATGTTATTTAATGTAGTTCTTGTATCTTGTTGCGTGGTGAACCATAATTCATTGTTATTCACCCATCCGAACGAAGTTACCGTGCCGGGAAAATCTTCGATAATCGATGACCATTCAGGCGCCTCTTTCGTAACAAGAAAAATACCGCCGTCAATCGGTTCGCGACCGTCGCCGCGGGCGTTTTTAATTGCTATGTGCCTGCCGTCGGGTGAAAACGAAACGGGTCCGGTTTTACCGGGAAGCTCCACAAACAAAGTCGCATCTCCGCCCTGTGCATCGACCAAATAAAGATCGCCATAATAACTCGCATCGATGGTCGGTGTTCTCGTGCCGATTAATGCGATTTGTCGTCCATCGGGAGACCAACTATAATTCCAAACGCTTATATCATTCCGCACAACCTCACGCGATTCTTCCGTTGCAAGTTCGATAGCATGTAATCGGATTGTCCGATGCTGCTGATCTACCACTTTCCAATCGCGACCGGCTTTGTGTTCCCGCTGTATTTCTTCAGGAACCGGGTCCTGGCTTACAAAAGCAATCTGTTTACCGTCAGGCGACCATCGAAACGATCTAACCCCGGCAGGAGCGTTCGTAACTCTGTGTGCTTCGCCTCCATCCACCGGTATTCGGTATACCTGAGTCGTGCCGTCGCGGTTCGACAAAAAAGCCAGCCATTTCCCGCCGGGAGACCATGCCGGTGAAAAATCATTTCGGGCGCTCCATGTAAATCGTTTCGGTTCACCGTCTCGTTTGTCGAGCATCCAAATATCGTTAAATGGGCTGCCCGGACCGTCTTCGGCAGTCCGGTGTCGTTGTGCAACGAATGCTATTTTATTCCCGTCGGGTGCTATTTGAGCGGAATGTACATTTCGAATCTGTACAATATCTTCCGGAGTAAGTATCCGCTCCTGAGCAAAAACCAACAGCGGGATTAATAACAAAATACTTATAATTATAGTTAGTCTATTTACTTGTTTCATCGTTTACCTCCGTTATTATCGAGCATTGGGCTGTTCCTACTGTGTATCTTTCAGCTTCTCTTTTAAAAGATTCGAAAAATCTTCCAGATTGTATTGCGCTTTTGAAAGATATTCGGCGTTAAACTTTTCGACCATAGGTCGGAGCGTTTCATATTTTTCACCGGTGCAAAAGATTATAGTCGTACCGGTATTCGGACCGCTTTTGCGCGCCATCTGCAGAATAGCACTGCCGGATAGACGTCCTTTAATATCTTCATCTTTAAAATCATCATCAAGAATAATCAGATCGTATTTCGTATTCTTGATCAACTCGCGTGTCTGCACGCTGTTTTCCGCCTCGATCGATTCAAATTGCACATCCAGAGAAGCCGCAGCATGTTTAAGCGCAATTATGTGAGAATTTCTGACTGCTTCATTGTCGTCAGCTATGAGCACGTAATATTTCATTGATTTATCCGTTTAAATTATTAAATTAAACTTTAAATAGCGTCATCCCTTGATAACACCGATCGGAACTAATCGTGCAACTTTTCTTGATAATCCAACTTCGTGTACAACATCGACCACGGATTCAACATCCTTATATGCATCCGGCTGCTCTTCCGTCAATCCTCGCATTGACGCGACACGCACTTTAACTCCTTTTTGGTTCAATTGTTTCAGCAAATCGCTTGCAGTAATATCACGGCTTGCCTTCTTTCTGCTCATCGCTCTGCCGGCGCCGTGGCAGGTCGATCCATAGCTTTCGCTCATTGCATTCTCAGCTCCTGCAAGGACGTAGGAGCTGGTTCCCATACTACCGGGAATAAGCACCGGTTGCCCGACGGATCTATACTCATCTGTCACATCGGGATGGCCTTTCGGAAACGCACGTGTAGCTCCTTTCCGATGCACAAGAACTTCCCGCTCACGGTTTCCCCATTTATATTTTTCAAATTTAGCAATGTTATGTGCAACATCATAAACAAGCCGGAGATTTCCGTTTTTCAAAATACGATTAAATACGTCACGCGTCCAATGAGTAATCATCTGCCGGTTCGCAAAAGCGAAATTTGCCGACGCTGCCATTGCCTTAAGATAGCCGCTCCCCTCTTCCGAACGTACCGGAACACATGCTAATTGCCGATCGGGCAACGAAATATTATATTTTTTCAAACCCTTCTGCATAAGATCGAGATAATCGGTGCAAACCTGATGACCGAGTCCTCGTGAACCGGTGTGGATAAGCACAACAATTTGCTCCCTGTGCAGACCGAATGCTCGGGCAGCTTCATCGTCGAAAATAGCATCGACCACCTGTATTTCAAGGAAATGATTCCCCGAACCAAGTGTGCCGAGTTGTTTTACGCCGCGTTGTTTGGCGCGGTCGCTGACTTCCGATGCATCCGCGCTTTTGATTTTACCGCTCTCCTCGATACGGTTTAAGTCGATATCTTCACCGTAGCTGTTTTTTACCGCCCAGTGCGCACCGTTCTCAAGTACATCGTTAATCTCTTTTCCCGAAAGCTTTCGCGGTCCTTCTTTGCCTGTGCCGCAGGGAATGGCTTTGAAAAGTTCATCTAATAACCGGTCGACATGCGGTTTTATATCGGCAACGGCAAACGGTGTCGCGAGTAATCGAACACCGCAGTTGATGTCGAAACCTACTCCACCGGCAGATACAACACCTTCATCGGGATCGACCGCCGCTACTCCGCCGATACAGAACCCGTATCCCTGGTGTGCATCGGGCATTGCGATGGATTCACTCACAAGACCCGGCAGCATTGCAACGTTTGCAATCTGATCGAGTGTCTGATCTTTTGTAATTGCTTGTAACAGGATTTCGTTGGCATAGATCTTCCCGTCGACCTTCATCCCTTCTCTAAAATTTTTAGGTAAACGGTATCGATACCGTCCCGTTGATTCTAACTGTGCCACGAAAAGCACCTCCTTTTTAAAAACTCAAATATCAACAAAAACCCGGATACTATATCCGGTTTCGGTTTCCTGAAATGCAAGCTGATGATACGTAATAGCTTTGACATCGGTACGAACATCGTGTCGTTCCGTTCTCTCTTCGCCGTAAAGTGTAGCGCTCAAAGCTTGATTATCATGCAGTGTTACCGCCGCTTTCGCAGGCAAAAACGAGTCACCGTCAATCACATAAAGCACCTCATTTAGATAACGAACAAGCAACTGTTCCCGGTCATCGGCATCCACGTGTATAGATCTCTCACCCCGGATCGCAATTTGTTCCGGATCGGTAATGATCGATACAAGGGCAATAGCAGCATTGGCGAACACCTCCGGTTCCGTTCCGCCGTATGCTTCAAAACCGATATCTGCAGTATGCTCAAGTATCTGAAATGTCTCCATCATACACTAAGGATGATAATAATTCGAGGATTCACGACTTTTCAATAATATCAAGGTAAGAATATTAAATTCTATCATAGCTATGTAAGATAAAAAAAATGCGTATAAAACACCAATTTTATTAATTGATTTTAATGAAGTTTTTCAATATGTTTTTACCTTATTAAAATAATTACTTGAGAATCAATATGAGCCATACTTACGAAGAATTTGTGGATATTGTCCGCCGTTTACGGCGTGAGTGTCCATGGGATAAAGAACAAACCCATGGATCTATACGCCAGCACTTAATCGAGGAAGCGTATGAAGTTGTAGATGCAATCGATTCCGGAGATTTGGAGGAATTGAAAAAAGAGCTTGGCGATTTATTTTTACATGTCGTCTTCCATTCGATTATAGCGGAGGAATCGAATGAATTCACTCTCGAAGAAGTGATAAACCATATCAGCGATAAACTAATACGGCGCCATCCACACGTTTTCGGAAATACGATGGTAAACGGTCAAGAAGACGTCAAACGGAACTGGGAACGCATCAAACTCGAGGAGGGAAGAACTTCGGCAATTGACGGTATTCCAACCGCTTTACCGGCGCTTGTTCGAGCATTACGATTGCAGGAAAGGGCATCAAAAGTTGGGTTCGACTGGGAAAAGAAAGAGGAGTGTTGGGAAAAGGTTGAAGAAGAGATCAAAGAGTTCAAAACTGCTTCCATAAACAATGACGATTCTGCGGCGGCTGAGGAAGAACTGGGTGATTTGCTTTTCTCTATCGTGAATTATGCCCGTTTTTTAAAAATTAATCCTGAAGACGCTCTCAGAAAAACAAATGAGAAGTTTATCAGGCGTTTTCAGATCATCGAAGAAAAACTCAAAGAACAAGGGAAGGATATAGATAACACATCGTTGGAAGAAATGGACAGGATCTGGGAGGATTCAAAAGGTAAAATATAAAAAGATCACTTTTCTTTTTTACCGTTTGTCTTGTAGTCCTCATACGCATCAATGATGTCTTTCACAAGCTTATGACGCACGACATCATTCTTATCGAAATACACAAATTCCACCCCTTCGATCTTTTTCAGCACCGATTGGATTTCAACCAGCCCTGAAATAGCGTTGAACGGCAAATCAATCTGTGTTATGTCGCCCGTCACCACCGATTTTGAATTTACCCCGAGACGGGTAAGATACATCTTCATCTGTAAGCTGCTCGCATTCTGAGCTTCATCTAAAATAACAAATGCATTGTTCAGTGTTCTTCCGCGCATATACGCAAGCGGTGCGATCTCAATAATTCTTCGTTCAATATATATTTTAAGTTTATCGACAGGAATCATATCGTCGAGCGCATCGTATAGCGGGCGCAGGTACGGGTCTACTTTTTCCCGCAAATCGCCCGGTAAGAAGCCAAGATTTTCACCTGCTTCAACGGCGGGACGGGTAAGAATTATTTTTGTAACCTGTCTGTTCTTCAATGCCGCCACAGCAGTGGCTACAGCAAGATATGTTTTCCCGGTGCCGGCAGGTCCGATACCAAAAACGATATCGTTTTTATTGATTGCCTTGATATATCTCCGCTGTCCCTCGGTCTTTGCTTTGATCAAGCCGTTTTTAGTAAACAATACAATGTTATCGGCGTCTTCTTTTTCATTCTGCAATTCCTTCTGTGCAGCGCCGTTTGACGGCTCTGTTGACGATACAACCAGGTCGATAACGGTTTCAACATCGTTGTCGGTTAGATTTTTATTTTTATTGAGAATAAAAATGAGCTCCTTAACCACGCGTTCGATCTGTGCGACTTCAGTTTCGTCGCCCTGAAGAGTAATTTGATCTCCGCGTACTACGATATTGGAATCAAACCGCTGCTCAAGTATCGTAAGATGCTTGTCATTAAATCCCAATAACGATAATTTGTCAACTCCTTCAAGAGAAATCTTTTTTTCTATCGTAATGCTCTTATCCTCCTTTGCGTATAATGATTGAGAAAAACAAACAAAGCCCCTACCACAGCTTCATTGCACTGAAGATGTCATAAGGGCTTCGATGTAAAAATATATAACGATCAATTATTTGAAATATAAACGCTATTATTTCTAAATTTACCGTAATCCTTCTCTTATCTCACGATAATACCTGTTCGCTGCCTGCTGCTCATCTGACGTCATTCTGCCGTCACCTTTCGGCGGAACTTGTAGACGTTGTCCCGGATGAATTATATCGGGATCGCGAATCTTATCGCGGTTCGCCTGCCAGATACGAGGCCAGAGCCATGCGTTATCATAAATATCACGTTTTCTGGCTATATTCCAGAGACAGTCGCGATCTCGAGACCAAGTTCCAACAGTGTAAATCTGTACCATTTTCTCCAGGCGATCAAGTAAATTCTTTACTCGTTGATCAAGAGCCGCGAGACGGTCGTATACATCAGGATGTGCAGTATGTCTGCTTTTCTTGAGTTCAGCGACGGCTTCATTTACCTCATCCACTTCTCCTCGCCGGGCCAGTAAATCCTGATCCGATAATCTTTCGAGAGCACTTACCTGGTTATCGAGCTGTTGAATTCTTTCAACAAGACTACGAATTTGTGCTTCTGTGGCGCCAACCAATGCAAGGACTTCTTCTCTACATGCCTGATACTCACTCTGTTTACTTGCAACTTGTTCATTGAGCGCATTGACTTCACCTTCAAGTGAATTTAAACGTTGACGGAGTTCGTCTCTTTTCTGTGTAAACTCTGACATTTGTTGCTGCCACTCATCACGTGACATTCTATCCTGTGCTTCGACATCAGATACTGCAAAAGTGGTAACGAGTAATGCAGCAACAAGCAGATAGAGTAGTGATCTATATTTCATGTTCAACTCCTTACTATTCTATTTAATTAATTCATAAACTGTTTCTAATTGGATAAGAAATGATCTGGTGTATTAGTCCCATTGCTGCAGGCGCTGTCGGACTTTTTCCTTATCTTCCGCACACTTTCTCAAATCTTGATCCAATTGAGATACTTGCTGCTGCAGTCCTGATTTTTCTTCTTCCTTGGAAGATATCTCTCTTTCCAGAGCGGCTACTTCTGCTTTAAGATCTTCGAGTTGCGCCAATTCTTCGGCGCTTGGCCGACGGGCACACCCCATAATGAGAGCAGAAATAGTAATGATAACAAGTAGATGTGTCATCATCTTTTTTAAAAGCGTCATAAGTCCCTCCTATTTTGGATGACGGGTAAAGAAATACATTTGAAAGCACCGTTATTTTACGGGCTTTAAACTGAATGCATAATATAAAATAATTTGTTCTTTGTCAAGATACTTTTATGAATATTTAATATTTATTTCGATGATATTTCCTGTAAAACCAATAAGATAGGAGAAAAGTACCCAATAAGTACCCGGGATTTTAATTTAATCCCGATTTAAATATATGATTAAAAGCTCTTATTTGATAAGTACCATACGGTGTTTTTCAAAAAATTCATTACCGGTACGTATTGTATAGAAATAAATACCACTCGCTAACCGCGATGCATCGACAGTGACGGCATATGCGCCCGCTCGCTGGTAGTCGTTCACAACCTCCATAACTTTCTGGCCGAGCATATTATAAACGCTTATCTCGACCTGACTATCCGACTTTATTCCGTATTCAATAATGGTAGCAGGGTTGAACGGATTCGGGTAGTTCTGTCGGAGATAATATTCTGTCGGAATTCCTGCAATTTGATTTACCTCACTCACAAATGTAATCTCCATTGTTACCGCAGATGTATCCCGGCTGGATACCCAGTGTAGAAAAGAGAATCCGTCGCTTGCCAGGGTTGTCCAGTACATCGTTGCAACATGTGTATTCAACTCTTCGAGCATGATGAGATAAAATAATTCGCTTGGTAATGTAATCGAGGTTTCCCGGCCACCGCTCAACATCCATATTAACATTTCATAGAGAAAATCCAGATCTTCCGGATCAATTTCCAGTTCATCATCAAAAGCATCATCTGAATATTCCTCGAGAAATTCACGTAGAAAAGTCAAATCACCGGATGGCAGCATTATCAAGAGTGTATCGACATCATTTTCACTTTGTTTTGTTAGTACCCGTGCATCCGAGTTCCTCTTGAGAGATTTCAAAAACGAGTTTTGTGAAAATACGATATCATTTTCTACCTCATCAAGAAGATCGAGTACTGAGGGAATGGGATGTACGTTCGACGCCACCCACCAGTAGAATACGTCATCTCCGTCGGGATCGGTTGTGGATTCCCATTCAAATGTTAAATCTTCCGGCAACGGCATTCCGGTATCCTGATCACCCTTAATTTCAATCGTGGCTCCGTGTGCGGGAGTCATTAGATCAAATTCACTAAGTGGGGGATTATTATCTATCTCATAGCTTACATAGAAAGTATCGTTTGCCCATGTCGTGCCTGCTTCGTTCGTTGCTCCGATGGTCCAAAATAATAATACTGATTCGGTTGGTTCTTCAAATAACACCTGTATAAAATATTGAATTATCCCAAGATGCAGTCCGTTTGCAACAAATCCCGGCTCGAACCACGGCATCGGAAATGCAATGAATAGATCGGGATCGAAACCGATAAGTACAGAATAATACTCTTCGGGCAGCAAATCGTCGAACAGATATTCGTCATCATCATTGAACAATACTTGCATACCGAGCGGTATTGAAAAATCAAGCGCCGTGTTTTCATTATACCCGGATTCAAAACCCAATCCAAGCACATCATCCCACGCAAAAACGACCGTATCATTCGGAGAGGTAAATCTATAAAAGGATCCGTCTGCCGGTTCAAGTATATTAAACGAACCCGGAGGGTTAACCTCATTAGTAACATCCTGTCCCCATACCACATTACCGACAAAAACCATGCACAGCGCCAACATTGTTCCCATAACAATGTACCTCATATTTTCCTCTATGAATTTATAGTGTGATAGGTTTATACAATAAGTCCTTTTATAAGTTTACATAAATATCGAACAAAATTGTATGAAATTCAACTCTTCAAACTAGAGTCAGAAGCGAAGCCGGAACTGCAAACCGGTATTTCCGTTCGTTTCAATGTACGGCAATACACGTAAGGTAAGATCCTCGCCTACATCAAACCCTGACAATGACGCTTCAACATAAGCATCAAGCAGATTAATCAAATAGAGAAATCCTATATACCATGCAAAGCGGTCGCGCTGGTCGCGATAAAAATCCCTGATAAACCGAAGATCTCTACTTCCGCCAGGTAATTCTTCGGTAATGCTGTCACGGAACCGCTGACGATAATCGGAATATAAATCTTGCAATACTATGATTGCGTAGGTAAAATATCCCGCAAACCCAAAAATGACCGGTGTTTTCCAGTACGAACCATTATAAATCTGTCCTGCACCCGGCAGCACCGCTGAAAGCGTCAAAGCAAGCGCCGGAGATTTAATATCGGATTCATCCGGGGAATACGTCGGAATATCAAGATCGATCTCATCAAGAACGTCAACAGTATCTGCCGTTTCCTGTGAGAAAACCGGAACAACACCCGCCATCAGCA
Source organism: Ignavibacteriales bacterium (assembly GCA_003567775.1). Taxonomy (GTDB): domain Bacteria; phylum Bacteroidota; class Ignavibacteria; order T3Sed10-11; family T3Sed10-11; genus T3Sed10-11. Next base: position 12,245 of record PWYR01000083.1, read on the forward strand.
CTATAAGAATCAATACCCCTCGACTCATTTTAATCCTTCACTACCAGTGCAATTGCTTCGATTTCAACTTTAACATCTTTGGGCAGTTTTGCAACTTGAAAAGCGCTCCGGGCGGGCGGATTGTTTATAAAAAACTCGCCGTACACTTCGTTCATATCCGCAAACTCTCCCATATCTTTTAGAAAGACAGTTGTTTTAACTACACTTTCCAATGATGCCCCACCTGCCTCGAGTACGGCTTTTACATTTTCAAGTACTTTTTTTGTCTGCGTTTTAATGTCGTCACCCACAATCTCGCCCGTCTTTGCATCAAGTGGAATTTGCCCGGCTGTATACAACATCCATCCTTTACATTGTACCGCTTGATTGTACGGACCGATCGGCGCCGGTGCATTGGCTGTATTCACAATATTACGTTTCATAAACAGTTCTCCAGTGTTGTCATTTATCTGTTATTTTGATCGATGGTATCAATTAAATCCAGCAAACGATCAAGATCATCCAATGAATAAAACTCGATTGTTATATCGCCGCTGCCGTTCGAGCGCGTTTTCACGGAGACTTTCGTTCCAAATGTACGGCGAAGTTTACCCTCGATGTCCGCTGTATTGCTGTCAGACTTTCCGGTGGATGGCAATTTCGGTGTTTTGCGCATCCCGGCATCTTTTACCAACTGCTCAACCCTGCGAACCGATAAACCCTGTTGGACGATCTTTTTCCAAAGCTTTAATTGAGTTTTTTCATCGGCAATGCCAAGCAAAGACCGCGCATGTCCCATACTCAAGTCTCCTTTTCGCAAACCATCCTGTATTTGCTCGGGCAACTTGAGCAATCGAATAAAGTTGGTTACCGTCGTCCTGTCTTTTCCTATTTTCCGGGCAACATCCTCCTGCGTGTAATTCACTTCTTTAATCAATCGCTGGTACGACCTCGCGATCTCGATAGGATTAAGGTGTTCCCGTTGTAAATTTTCAATCAATGCAAGCTCGAGCATTTCTTCGTTCGAGCTAACGTTCACGATATATCCGGGTATTTCCTGTAAACCTGCATCAGCCGCCGCGCGCAACCGGCGTTCACCGGAAATAAGCTCATACGTTCCTTCACCGGCGCGCCGCACTGTGATGGGTTGAATCACACCTTTCTGTACGATAGATAGTTTGAGTTCTTCAAGCGCATCCGGATCGAAATCGAGCCGGGGCTGGAACGGATTCGACTTGATCCGATCGACGGGTATCTTCGCAATCATTTCTGAAGCCCCATCATCGCGACCCAATGAGTCTCGTTTTAGATCAACTTCACGGGACTGCTGCCGGGAGAGAAGTGCATTTAACCCTTTGCCGAGCACTGCCTTTGATTTTCCCATACGTTATACCACCGTTTTGTGGTGATTGGTTAAAATTTCGTTTGCAAGTTTCATATAGTTTTGTGCGCCGGTTGAGACCGCGTCATATAAAATGATCGGTTGCCCGAAACTGGGGGCTTCACTTAGACGTACGTTCCTTGCAATAATTGTAGTAAAAACTTTCGATCCAAAATACTTTTGTACCTCATCAACAATCTGCTTTGACAATCTGAGATGCGAATCATACATGGTCAGTAAAACTCCTTCAATATCAAGCGCCGGGTTGTAGTGCTTTTTGACTATATTGATGGTGTTTAACAATTTACTTAATCCTTCGAGCGCATAGTACTCACATTGCACCGGTATCAGCACCGAGTCTGCGGCGGTAAGTGCGTTCAATGTCAATAGCCCGAGCGAAGGCGGACAATCGATAATAATATATTCGAAACGGTTTTTTACCGGTCCGAGCAATTCCTTCATTTTATATTCCCGGTTTTCCGCTTGAACCAGCTCGACTTCCACTCCGACAAGATTAATATGCGACGGGATAATGCTGAAGAAGGGCATCTGTGTCTGGAGTATAACATCCGAAGCAACTCGCGCTCCGATAATACATTCATACATAGTATCGCCCTCAAGCTCATTCTCAATCCCCGATCCGCTGGTTGCGTTTGCCTGCGGATCGGTATCTACAAGAAGCGTCTTATGCTCCGCGGCTGCGATACAAGCAGCCAAATTTATTGCTGTCGTTGTTTTTCCAACTCCACCTTTTTGATTCGCTATTGCTATAATTCTAGCCATGTTATATCAAGATGTTATTTTCGTGATCGATTCCCATGCCGACAAGAGCAATGAAAGAATGCCGAGTAAAATTGTTATGCGTATCGCGCGCGCCATGTTCCGGAGATATCCGACCCGTTTTTCTTTCGAACTCCGGTACAGTGCATACAACGTGCGGGTACGCATTGAGAATATAACAATAAATATGAATAATACAACTTTGCCGTGTACAGGTGTTGTCCATTCAATTTTCTCGCGACCATATAAGAACTCGGGAGAAAAGATGTATAATGCGACTCCTGTAATGCCGATCGTCCATAAACTCAGCCATAGAAACGGCATCATTCTACGGTGAATGTGTTCGGCAAGATTGCTGCCGGTCTGAGCTTCAACTTCGAGCACCGGATATAATATTGCGCTTAAAAAACATAGGCTGCCCAACCAGATAACTACAGAAAATATATGTAAGCTCAGGGCAGCCCAAAGCATGAATTCCATACGATTTATATCCGGATTATAGACTCAAACTATCGCCCGGCTTCAGTATTTTTCCTTCAATTCCTGAAGGCAGCTTCTTCACAAATTCTTCCGGATCGATCTTTATCACCGGAAATGTGTTGTAATGCACCGGCACTGCAATTTTCGGTTTGACAAACTCAACGGCTTTAGCGGCTTCGTCAACCCCCATGGTGAAATTATCGCCTGCAGGCACCAGCATCACATCGATAGCATGCATTTCTCCGATAAGCTTCATATCGGAAAATAATGCCGTATCGCCGGCATGATAAATTGTTATTCCGCCCATTTCGATAATAAGACCGTTCGGATCGCCGACATATTGTCCATCGGGCGTCGAAGAACTGTGTAATGCAACGGTCAATTTCACCTTACCAAACGGGAAGGTATACGATCCACCGGTGTTCATTTGATGTATATTCTTCACACCTTGGTTACCGCAATAACCGGCGAGTTCGAAAGTAGCTATCACCATTGCATCGTTTCTTTTGGCAATTTCGATCGTATCACCAAGATGATCGCCATGGCCGTGAGTCAGAACAATGAATTTTGCTTTAATATCCTCAGGTTTAGCCGAAGCCAACGGATTATCTTTCAGGAAGGGATCAATTGCGACCTCGTGTGTTCCATCCTTGAGAAGAACCGCAGAGTGTCCCAAATATGTGAGATTGAGCATCTTCTCCTCCTTTTCGGTTTAGTTTTATGGTTTCTCGTATGTGTGGAACATCGTGAAACTAATATACGATTTTTCCGTTGGGAAATCAAAAAATAGGATTTTTTTTATTATATTAGGTGTCAATATCGGATATGCATTGTAGTTCAGTAAACCTATGTAAAAAAAAGCCAAAATAGCTATGGAGAAAAATCACAAGAAAATAATTAATAAATCAACAGAACTCTTATCATCAAAAGGACCGCTCACTAATCTACTCCCCGAATATACAGAACGAGCCGAACAAATAGAGATGGCGCGCTTAAGTGCGCAGGCGTTTGGCAATAATGAAATTACATTAATCCAGGCAGGAACCGGCGTCGGTAAAAGTTTTGCTTATCTTATACCGGCTATATTATGGGCTGAACATAACAACGAAACCGTTATAATCAGTACCGCGACAACTAACCTGCAGGATCAGCTCTGGCAAAAAGATATCCCCCTTTTACATAAAGCATTCGATTTTGATTTCGAAGCTGTGGTTGTAAAGGGAGCACAGCAATATATCTGCCTCGACCGCCTCCAGGAACAGTCGGCGCAGTTGCCCCTTACCCTCAATGGCAGAGAACAAAAACAGCTTGCTGAAATCCATGAATGGGCGCCCGCCTCCCGCAGCGGGCAGCGCAGCGATCTCCCGTTCGAACCGTCCCAGAAGCTCTGGCGGGAAATTGAGGTATCCACCACATTATGTCTTCACGAATCTTGCCGTCATTATGATGCGTGCGCTTTTATTCGAGATCGCAAACGTATCCCGAGAGCGCATATAGTAATCACGAACCACAGTTTATTGATGAGCGATCTCGTTCTTCGGACACAGAGCGACGGCTATGCATCCATTTTACCCGAATATTCCCGACTCGTAATAGACGAAGCACATAAGTTCGAAAACGCCGTAACTGATGCGCTATCGGTAACCGTTAATCCGATTACAACCCGGAATTTGTTAACCCGCATTCATAATCCCGATGTACATGACGGGTTTCTTGCTAAGATTAATACTTATCAAAAATATCTTCCATCGGGAGAGGGTGAACGCATTTCATATTCACGGGCTATCGCGAGATGTGAACAGACGGTATCTTCCGCAATACAAAGCATGCGGTATTTCTTCGACCGGATCATGCCGATAACTCAAAACAACATCACTCCGCATCCGGCGTATACAGTAAAACAATCTTATTCTAATGACTGGCTGCAAACCGGGGATATGAGAGATATCCGGGATAATGAGCTCGAGAATTTTTCTTCGCTGCTTGAAAAACTCGGAACTGAACTCTACAGCTTTCAATTGCGGTTTACGAAATTAGATGAAAACGAAGAACTCCTGCGCATAAAAAAAGAAATTCAATATTATCGGGAACAAATCAATCAATTAAGCCGGGGGCTCGAGGTCTTATTCAACGACGATGAAGACGACATCCGATGGATTGAAGTACCACCGTCTGCCGACATAATCAGTTTCCGCAGCGCTCCTCAGGGTGTAGATGATTTTCTCGGTCCATTTTTATTCGAACAAATGAAGACGATTATTTTTACAAGCGCTACACTCGCCCCCGGAAAGAAATTCGACTTTTTTGCAAGTTCAATCGGTCTTGATTCATTTGAGCAAGAACGGCAGGCAACAACATTACTCGAATCGCCTTTTCCCTATCGAGAAAATTCACTACTCCTTGTACCCACCAACATACCTGATCCGACATCGATATCGTATCAAAAAACCGTTAACACAATCATCCCGGACGCTGTTGCGGCGTCGCGGGGTCGGGCGCTTATCCTTTTCACTTCACATGGAATGCTGCGCTCAACTTACGAAGCAACACGCGAACGCATCGAAAATTCAGGATACGAATGTATTTCTCAAAGCGACTCTTCCCGGACAATTGCTCTCAAACGGTTCCGCGATACGACAAGTTCGGTTTTATTCGGGACGGCATCATTCTGGGACGGCATCGACGTCGTAGGCGAAAGTTTAAGTTTGGTCGTCATAGTCCGTCTCCCCTTCAGCGTACCGAACGATCCCATCGTCGAAGCAAGATCGCAACAAATGGCTGATGAAGGGAAAAACCCTTTTTTGGAATTTCAGCTTCCGGTCGCTGCGATGCGATTGCAACAGGGATTCGGACGATTGATACGGTCTCACACCGACCGCGGTGTAGTTTTTTGTCTCGATAAACGTCTTATAACAAAACAATACGGCAACTATATTCGCGAATCGCTTCCACCCTGTACATTTTCAAAAGGGAATATTGAAAATTGTATTACCACTATTAAAAATTTTCTATCTTGATTTTTATTGTTACTATCTGTAAAATAAAAATTTCAGAAAAATAAGTAGATCGAGGTGACTATATGACAAATCCGCAAGCTATTATCATACCGGAAATTCAAGACTTACTTGAACGCGAGCAATGGGATGAACTTCGAGATGTGCTGCAAGAACTGCACTCTGCCGACATAGCCGAGATAATCAAAGCGCTCGATCGCGATGACGAAAAGATAAATGTTTTCAAAAACCTCGATGACGAGAAATCTGTCGAAGTATTTGAACATATCGAGGGCGACGACCGATCGTTTATTCTCCCGCTTCTGCCGCAGCGAGAACAGAAAAATATTCTAAACGAAATGTCTCCGGATGAACGAGCCGACTTCTTTGACGAAATAACGACCGAAGAAGTACAGCATTATACCGGGATGCTGAACAAGGAAGCAAAGGAAGAAACCAGATTACTTGCCTCCTATCCGTCCGATTCCGCAGGCGGTATTATGACGACGGATTTTGTAACACTGTCTGAAGATATGACGGTCGCTCAGGCGCTAAAACGAATCCGTGAAGATGCTTCCGATGCGGAGCAAATCTACTCGCTGTATGTTGTCAATAAACAGGGTAAATTAGTCGGCATCGTCACTTTGAAAGATATCATTCTTGCAAATCCTAATCGGAAGATAGGAAGGATGATGGATCACAAAGTAATGTCGGTCACCGCGGATAGCGATCAAGAAGAAGCGGCAAATTTATTTAAGAAATATGATCTTCACGCACTGCCTGTAACCGATCAATACGGTACACTTATCGGAATTATTACATTCGACGACATTATGGATGTTATCGGTGAAGAGGATACCGAGGATATTTATCGGTTCGGCGGTGTTAAAGAAACCGAATTTTCGTATTTTCAAACAAGTGCACCGAAATGGGCGCGGCAGCGCATAACATGGCTGTTGCTACTGGTAGTAACCGGTTTCGTCTCCGGTTTTATCCTTGAGCGATACGAAGAGGCGTTGACAACGGTAGTCATGCTTGCGTTCTTCATACCTGTTCTGATGGATTCGGGCGGTAATGCGGGCACCCAGGCAGCAACCGTTGTAGTTCGCGGTTTGGCGACCGGGGAGATAGCGATGGGACAAGCAATAAAAGTGCTTCGCAAGGAAGTATTAATTGCACTTATGGTCGGAGTAGCTCTTGCAATACTCACAGCTATGCGCGCTGTTATTATGCACAGCGATTACTCTCTTGCGCTCACCGTCGCTATCGCAATGCTTGCAACAGTTACCGTAGCAAAAATAGCCGGCGCTATGCTGCCTATTTTATTTAAAAAGCTCGGCTTCGATCCTGCGATCATGTCCGGTCCGTTTATCACAACGATCGTGGATATTTTCGCCCTGATACTCTACTTCGAATTAGCGAGATTATTGTTAGGGATTGATTGATTGAAAAATTAGGCAACCCACCTGCATTGAATATAAATTCCGATGCAGGTGGACTGCTTCGGTTAGATTATGATATGACTTTCTCTTCTTCCGGCTCTTCGGCCTCAACTGCAACTTCTTTCAGTTCTTCCGGTTTTTCGGTCGGCGTCACCAGAATCTTACGATAGCGTCTCAAACCGGTGCCTGCCGGCACCAGTTTTCCGATGATAACGTTCTCCTTGAGACCGTGCAGGTGATCGATCTTCGACTCGATAGAAGCTTCGGTCAAAACCTTTGTGGTCTCCTGGAATGACGCTGCGGAGATGAAGCTGTCGGTCGAAAGCGATGCTTGCGTAATACCGAGCAATACCGGTTCCGATGTCGCCGGTTCGGCATCGCGATATTCGGCAACCTTTTTCGATTTTTTCCTCAGATCACCGTTCTTTTCGCGAACCGTCTTTTTCTCAACAAGCTGACCGTTCTTAAATTTGGAATCACCTTTACTGGTAACGACCACCAGATTTGCCAGATTCTCATTCTCTTCATTGAGCAGTATACGATCGACGTGATCGCCTTCGAGGAACCGGGTATCACCCGTATCGACGATTTTTACTTTTTGCATCATCTGCCGAACTATTACCTCGATGTGTTTATCGTTAATCTTCACACCCTGCATCCGGTAGACTTCAAGGATTTCATTTAAGAGATACTTTTGCAAGCTACCGACGCCGCTAATACGGAGAATATCATGCGGATCAATTGCACCGTCGGTAAGCGGTTCACCGGCGAGCATATGATCACCCGGTTGCACTGTAAGGTGTTTACCGAACGGTACGTTATATTTTCGCTCATCCTTACCGTCATGACTTGCTACAATCACCTCCCGCGATCCTCGTTTTTGCTCACCAAATGAAATGGCGCCATCAATCTCGCTGAGAATTGAAGGATCAAATGGCCGCCGGGCTTCAAACAATTCGGTTACCCGTGGTAAACCGCCGGTGATATCACGTGTCTTACCGCTTTCACGCGGAATCTTGACGAGTGTTTGTCCCGGCTTGATCGATTCATCATCTTCTACTGAAATATGTGATCTTGTCGGTAGAATATGTATAGCAAGTGCTTTACCATTCTTATCTACAATTTTAAGCGACGGACTCAGTGACCGGTCACGGCTTTCAATAACAACTTTCTGGATATATCCGGTCTGCTCATCCGGTTCTTCACGGTAAGTGATATTGTCTTTAAGGTCGGCATATTTTACAGTGCCTCCATACTCAGCAACGATAACTGCGTTATATGGATCCCATTCATAAACCATCTGACCTCGTTTTACATCCTCTCCATCATCTACATGAAGCACCGCGCCATAGGGTACTGAATATTTCGTCAACTCCCGGTTATCCTGGTCGATGATTTTCACGACGCCATTGCGCCCGACAACAATCTTACGAGATATATCATCCGCATGTTGTTCGATCGAACGAACGGCTTCGAGCTTTATTTTTCCGTCGAACCTCGTTGCGACCTGGGATTGTGCCGTAATTAAACTTGCGGTTCCACCGGTGTGGAACGTACGAAGCGTTAACTGTGTGCCCGGCTCACCGATCGATTGCGCAGCGATAACACCGACTGCCTCGCCTACCTGCACCAGTTCGCTGGTAGTTAAGTTACGTCCGTAACACTTCGCGCACACACCGCGTTTGGATTCACAGGTGATTACCGAGCGAATCTCAACTTCTTCAATCGACGTCTCCGTCACTTGTTGTGCAAGCTCTTCGTCAATCTCTTCACCTGCTTTGACAATAACCTCGCGTGTAAGCGGATCCACGATATCATTTGTCGCAACGCGGCCGAGTATACGTTCTGCCAGCGGCTCCTTGATATCTTCACCTTCTTTTAAGGCGCTTGTTATAACGCCTCGAATCGTACCGCAATCTTGCTCGGTAATAATCGCATCCTGTGCAACGTCGACAAGGCGGCGGGTAAGATAGCCGGCATCCGCTGTTTTCAACGCTGTATCTGCCAGACCTTTACGTGCACCGTGTGTTGAAATGAAGTACTCGAGAACCGATAATCCTTCCCGGAAATTAGAGATGATAGGATTCTCAATCAACTCACCCGTTTGGCCCGTTAAGCTCTTTTGCGGTTTAGCCATTAGCCCGCGCATACCGGCAAGCTGACGCACCTGTTCTTTGGAACCGCGCGCCCCGGAATCAATCATCATATAGAGTGAATTGAAACCTTCACGATTATTTTGAAGAGCATTAAACAAGCGCTCGGCGACACGATTCGTCGCGCGTGTCCAGATATCGATAACTTTGTTATAACGTTCACCGGATGTAATAAATCCGCGTCGATATTGCTTTTCAATCTTATCGACATCGCTTTGAGCTTTATCGATAATCTGTTCTTTCTCGTCCGGTACGATCGCATCGGCGATATTGACCGATAAACCGCCTTTCATCGCATAGGAAAATCCAAGGTCTTTTAAGTTATCCAGGAAAATAGCGGATTTTAGATTGCCTACCTTTCGGAATGTCGAAAGGATCAATGTTACGAGTCGCTTTTTGTTAAGAAGCTCGTTAATAAAACCGACGCCTTCGGGTACGATCGTATTGAAGACCACCCGTCCGGTTGTCGTTTCAATCATTTCCCCGTTGATGCGAACTTTGATCTTCGCGTGCAAACCAAGCCGGAAATTATTATGTGAAATAAGCACTTCCGCCGGTGAGGAAAACACTTTTCCTTCACCGGTATCACCATCCTTTGATTTTGTAAGATAATAACAACCGAGCACGATGTCCTGACTCGGAACCACAATCGGATTGCCGTTCGCCGGTGAAAGAATGTTGTGACTCGACAACATTAGTATTCGCGCTTCGAGTTGTGCTTCGTAGCTTAGCGGGACGTGCACAGCCATCTGATCTCCGTCAAAGTCCGCATTGAATGCTGCGCACACCAGCGGATGAATACGGATCGCCTTACCTTCGACCAGCACCGGCTGAAATGCCTGAATACCGAGACGATGAAGCGTCGGTGCGCGGTTAAGCAATACGGGATACCCATCTATGATATTTTCAAGAATATCCCAGACCTCGGGCCCCTTTTTCATTACAACTTTCTTCGCGCTCTTCACGGTTTTTACAATACCGCGTTCGATGAGCTTGCGAATAATAAACGGCTGGAACAGCTCCACCGCCATATCTTTGGGAATACCGCACTCGTGCAGTTTTAACTCCGGACCGACAACAATTACAGAACGTCCCGAGTAGTCAACGCGTTTACCGAGCAAATTCTGCCGGAATCGTCCCTGCTTACCTTTCAGCATATCCGAAAGCGATTTCAACGCCCGGTTGTTATCGCTTAAAACGGCGTTTGCCCGGCGCGAGTTATCGAACAACGAATCGACCGCTTCCTGCAACATCCTTTTCTCGTTGCGAAGAATCACTTCGGGAGCTTTAATGTCAATTAAACGTTTGAGACGATTGTTTCGTATAATAACACGTCGATATAAATCGTTAAGATCGCTTGTTGCGAATCGTCCACCTTCGAGCGGAACGAGAGGCCGGAGTTCCGGCGGAATAACTGGAATCACATCCATTACCATCCACTCGGGTTTATTCGGTGGAGAATCTTCGCGCTCGCGGAACGCTTCTACGACACGAAGTCGTTTCAACAATTCCAATTTCTTCTGGGGTGAGGTCTCCTCTTTTGCACGTGCACGTAGCTCGGCGCTCAGTTCTTCGATACTGACGTCACGCAACAACAATTTGATCGCATCGCCGCCTATGCGAGCGACAAACTTCCGCTTATCCGAATCGTCAAGCTCTTGATTCCCTTCGGGCAGCGATGAAAGGATCTCGAAATATTGCTCTTCCGTCAAAAGATCCTTCGGTTGTAAACCGGTCGTTCCCGGATTAATAACAACATAGGATTCATAGTAGATTATCTTCTCAAGATCTTTTGTCGTAACACCGAGAAGATAACTAATCTTTGACGGCTGCGATTTAAAATACCAAATGTGCACGATGGGAGCGGCAAGCGCGATATGTCCCATCCGTTCGCGCCGAACGCTCTTCTGAGTCACCTCTACACCGCAGCGATCGCAAATGATCCCTTTATAGCGGATTCGCTTATATTTCCCACAATGACATTCCCAATCGCGAACGGGACCGAAAATCTTTTCACAGAACAATCCGTCTTTTTCCGGACGGAATGAGCGATAGTTAATGGTTTCCGGTTTCGTCACCTCGCCGTTGGATCGATTCAATATCATATCCGGCGAAGCAAGTGCAATGGAAATTTGTTTTATGTTTCTCTTAATAACTTCTCGTGTTGTAAAAGGCATTGATACCCTCCGATAAAAACTATGTGATTAACCGTTGCTCAGTGTTTTTGGGCATCGCAACTTACTCAATGCGTACATCAAGTCCTAAGCCCTGCAGCTCCCGAATCAACACATTGAACGATTCGGGTACATTCGGTTCGGGCAAATTCTCACCCTTAACAATGGCTTCATAAACTTTAGCCCTGCCCTGTACATCGTCACTCTTGACGGTAAGGATTTCCTGTAATGTGTATGCGGCGCCGTATCCTTCAAGCGCCCATACTTCCATTTCTCCGAAACGCTGCCCGCCAAATTGCGCCTTACCACCAAGCGGTTGCTGGGTAATAAGCGAATACGGTCCGATAGAACGAGCGTGGATCTTATCGTCAACAAGGTGAGATAGTTTCATCATATAGATATAACCTACCGTCACCGACTGATCGAATAACTCACCGGTTCGTCCATCGCAGAGCTTTGTTCGACCCTCTTCGGGCAATCCGGCTTTTTTCAATTCCTCCTGAACAAGTTCCCAGTTGGCGCCGTCAAAGATAGGTGAGGCGTATTTATCACCCGTTTTCTTGCCTGCCCATCCGAGTGCAGTTTCAAGCAACTGCCCGAGATTCATACGCGACGGCACACCAAGCGGGTTTAATACGATATCCACCGGAGTACCATCGGGTAAGAACGGCATATCTTCAACGGGTACAACATTAGCAATAACACCTTTGTTGCCATGCCGCCCAGCCATCTTATCGCCGACAGAAAGTTTGCGTTTCTTTGCAACATATACTTTCGCAAGCTGAACTATTCCGGGCGGGAGCTCATCGCCAAGCTGAACTTTTTGTTTCTCCCGACGATGTATGTCTTCTATCTCATCGACCTTAAACAAATAACTATCGTATATGCGTTTGATAATCTTGTTTTTCCGTGTATCATCGATCCATTCGGAGTCAAAATCAAGATTGGTCAGCTTATCAAGCGTCTGGAATGTATCTTCCTTCAACTGGGTATTTGTACGAATAACTACCTGGCCATCTTTGTCACGGATTCCCGCAGACTTTTCGCCATCCAACAGAAGGTCAAGTTTTTGTCCGAGCTTATGTTCGACCTCTTTTAATTCCTTTCGACGTTGTCTATCCAACGCGTCAACTTTCCGCTTATCTTCTTTTTTAGACTCGGTGTCTTTCTTTTTCCTGCTGAAGAGTTTCGTACCGATCACAACTCCCTTCAGTCCCGGAGGCGCTTTTAGCGACGCATCTTTAACATCGCCCGCTTTGTCGCCGAAGATAGCTTTCAGCAGCTTCTCTTCCGGTGTGGGATCGGTTTCGCCTTTCGGTGTAATCTTACCGATAAGAATATCACCCTCACGAACTTCGGACCCCACTCGGATTATACCGTTTTCATCAAGATTTTGTGTTGCTTCTTCACTGACATTCGGTATCTCTCGTGTTAACTCTTCTTCCCCTCGCTTGGTGTCGCGCACCTGAAGTTCGAATTCTTCGATATGCACCGACGTGTAAACATCCTGAGTAACAACGCGTTCGCTGATTACTATCGCATCCTCAAAATTGTAACCCCGCCAGGGCATAAATGCAACCAGAATATTTCGACCGAGTGCGAGCTCGCCGTTATCTGTCGAGCTGCCGTCACATAAAACATCGCCGCGCTTCACCTTTTGTCCAACCCTGACAATCGGCCGTTGATTTATGGCAGTATCTTGATTCGTACGGAAGAATTTTTTCAGCTTGTATTCAACTCGCTTTTTATCATCGAAACTGACAAGCGCTTCCTGTGAATTTTCGTTTACATCGTAATTTACAATAATCGTATCGGCGCTGACGTGCTCAACTGTTCCGTTAGCTTCTGCAAGCAGCATCGTTCGGGAATCTCTCGCCACTTTCGATTCAAATCCCGTACCGACAATAGGCGATCTCGGACGAAGCAATGGCACTGCCTGACGCTGCATGTTCGATCCCATCAACGCGCGGTTCGCGTCATCGTGTTCTAAAAACGGAATTAACGCCGCCGCCGCACTCATAAGCTGCTCCGGCGCTACGTCCATATATTCCGCTTCTTCCGGACTGATAATCGGATAATCGTCCATATACCGTGCATTCAGACGATCACTCGTAAACTTACCGTTATTATCCAGCGGCGAGTTTGCCTGAGCAATCTTAAATACGTCTTCACGATCGGCGGTCAAATATTCGATCTCGGTAGTCGCCTTACCATTCTTCACCTGTCTATACGGTGTTTCGATAAATCCGAAATTGTTGATTCTTGAATACACCGATAAAGACGAAATTAATCCGATGTTCGGACCTTCCGGCGTCTCAATCGGGCAGAGGCGGCCGTAGTGAGTGTAATGAACGTCCCGAACTTCAAAGCCTGCTGTTTCACGAGTCAGACCGCCGGGTCCCAGCGCACTCACTCTCCGTTTGTGCGTTAACTCGGCAAGCGGATTCGTTTGATCCATAAACTGCGACAATTGGTTTGTTCCGAAAAACGCATTAACCACACTCGAGATGGTACGCGCGTTGACCAGATCCTGCGGTGTAATCGCCTCATTGCTGCGGAGATTCATTCGCTCCCGAATTGTACGCGCCATCCTTGAAAGACCGACATTAAACTGCTGACCAAGTTGTTCGCCGACCGTACGAATACGACGGTTTCCGAGATGATCCATATCATCGACATCTTTCTTACCCTGTTGCAAATCGATAAGATATTTGATAATGAGAATAATATCGTCTTTCGTTAATGTTGTTGTTTCGAGCGATACATCAAGCCCGAGTTTTTGATTGAGCCGGTGACGGCCGACATCACCGATATCATATCGTTTCGGATTAAAGAATAATCTATCGATAAGATTTTTCGCCGTGTCAAGATCGGGCGCTTCTCCGGAACGAAGTTGCCGGTAGATTGCTTCAAGCGCATCTTCCTCCGAGCGCGCGGAGTCGCGTTGAATCGTGTTTGCGATAACCGAACCTCCGGTTACACTGTCGATTTTCAATAGTTGAATCTTTTTGACATTCGACTTTTGAATTTGCTTGACACTATCTTCGGTAAGAACCGAATCTTTGCTTAAAAAGATCTCACCCGTTTTCGTGTCGACGACATCGCTACAGATGACTCGATCTTCATACTCCGAAAGATCGACTTTTTTCACATCAACTTCTTCCACAAGATTAAACAGCTCGAGCAGTTCATCATCGGAAGAGTAACCGAGTGCACGGAGTAATGTGGTGACCGGGAATTTCTTCTTCCGGTCGATGTAAGCATACATCACATTATTTATATCAGTCGCGAACTCAACCCACGAACCACGCAATGGAATAATTCGCGCGGAATAAATGGGTGTCCCGTTCGGGTGTTTTGTCTGGCTGAAAAAGACACCCGGTGAACGGCGTAATTGGCTGACAACAACCCGTTCGGCGCCGTTATAGATAAATGTGCCGCGGTCGGTCATCAACGGTAAATTACCGAGATATACTTCTTGTTCTATAGTGTCGCTGAATTCTTCACCATTTTCTGCTTTTGTTGATAAACGCAATTTTGCTTTCAATGGCGCAGAGTATGTGAGTCCGCGTTCCTGGCACTCGGTAACCGAATATTTCGGTTGTTCAATATGATACTCTACGAATTCTAAAAGATAGTTCTCACGAGTGTCGGTAATGGGAAAATTCATCCCGAATACCGCCTGTAATCCTATCCTCTTCCTTTGCTTCGGTTGTACTTTCGATTGCAGAAACGATTCAAATGAATCAAGCTGAACCGAAAGCAAATCGGGGCTTTCGAGAATTTTAGGAATACGTGAGAAGGATATACGTCCGTTGGTCATAGCTTGGTTTTTCAAGAGCACCACTCCTTCTTTTTATCAATGAATAATGACAAACTAATTTGCATGTTATATACAACCTCTTTAAGGAATTCACGTACCGGTTGGTAATGGTTCATGGTAAATAATATATTATCGGATAAGGCATAGTAAGCCGCACCCGTTGAAGAAAAATTAAGATTGGAAGCGCGCTTAATTTGTTTATAAATTTTCTTTTCCACTCCCTACTGCTGCGTTGGCAATAAGTTTATTGTTTATTGTTACCAACAACTCTTCTCGTAAATAATGCAAGTCGGAAGGCGTGCGGTGAATCCGCCGCCCACCGACTCACTAAGGTTAACAACATTTATGTTATTTCAGTTCTACGGTTGCACCTGCTTCATCAAGCTCTTTTTTGAGCTTTTCGGCATCCTCTTTCGGAATCTGCTCTTTCACCGCTTTCGGTGCAGCGTCGACAAGGTCCTTAGCTTCTTTCAGCCCAAGCCCGGTTGCCGCACGAACAACCTTGATGACATTGATTTTTTGCGAACCTGCAGCTTGCAGAACAACATCGAATTCTGTCTGCTCTTCTGCGGCAGGATCTGCTGCGCCCGGCGCTGCTGCGGCTGCAGCCGGCGCCGCCGCGGTAACACCGAATTTGTCTTCAAGCGCTTTCTTTAATTCTGCCGCTTCAAGCAAAGTAAGCTTTTCAATTTTTTCAACAATTTCCTGAACTGCTGACATGGTAACTCTCCTTATTCATTTAAAAAAATTTTATTGCCTTTATTAAGATTTTGTTCCTTCGATTGCTTCGACAAGTCCAACTATTTGGCGCATTATCTCATTGAGAACACCGACGACACCGCTGACCGGTGCAGTCAAACTACCCATAATGCTCGCAATGGATTCTTCGCGTGTTGGAAGTGCTGCCAGTTCGTCAAATTTCGATGAATCAAATACATCTTTTCCAATCACGCATGCTTTCACATCAAGCTTGGACACCTTCTCGCGGAATTTCTTAATGACCTTCGCCGGCGAGACCGGGTCGTTATATCCGAAAGCAATTGCTGTTGGACCGTTTAATTTTTCATCGAGGAATGTGTCATAATCGGCCACCTGTTTTAAAGCGCGTTTGATGAGGGTATTTTTAATCACCCTGTATTCAACTCCCGCCTTTCGAAATTCTGCTCTCAGTTCAGTAGCTTCGGCAACGGTGATACCGCTGAATTGGGTGAAATACATTCCCTGCGCGCGAGATATCTTGTCGACAACCTCGGCAACGACTTTTTCTTTTTCCGATCGTTTCATCGATCACCTTTTTCTTTTCACCAACATATAGGCTGCTTTGAGGAGAAGCCACTTTCTCTCCCGATAATACCGGGATGAAAGGCAACAAAGCAATGATTTATTATTCGATTGGTGAGTGCGTAATAGACTTTTATAAACTTATTAATTATTTATGCTGCAGCGCTCACAGTTGTTCTATCAATCGAGACACCCGGACCCATCGTAGACGACAGATGAACACTCTTAATGTATTGTCCTTTTGCAGATGGTGGTTTCAGGCGCTGAATTGTAGATAAAAAAGCTTTGATATTTTCAACGAGCTGCTGATTTTCAAAATTTGATTTTCCGACTGTTGCGTGAACTACACCCGCTTTATCTACACGAAATTCAATTTTACCCGCTTTAACTTCCTTAACAGCCGCACCGATATCATTCGTTACGGTGCCACTTTTCGGGTTCGGCATTAGTCCGCGGGGACCGAGAATTTTTCCAAGTTTCCCGACTTCACTCATCAGGTCGGGTGTAGCGATAACGACATCGACATCGGTCCATCCACCTTTGATTTTCTCGATGTACTCCTCAAGTCCGACGTGATCCGCCCCGGCGGCTTTTGCCTCTTCATCTTTCGGTGGCTTTGCAAGCACAAGTACACGAACTTCCTTACCCGTCCCGTTCGGAAGCGAGACAGTACCCCGCACCATCTGGTCGGCTTTTCTCGGATCGACACCGAGACGAACGGCAATGTCGACAGACTCAACGAATTTTACGCTTGCGGTTTTTTTCACCAGATCGACTGCTTCCTCGATAGCATATGCTTTTTGAGGTTCGATCTTTTTTACTACTTCTCTATAACGTTTTCCGTGTTTCATTTTATATAGCCAATTAATAATTATTCAGAACTACTGTTTTATCCCTCAACTGTAATACCCATACTACGTGCAGTACCGGCTACCATAGTCATTGCGGACTCTATATCGTTTGCGTTGAGATCGGGCATCTTCATCTCTGCTATCTCTTTAACCTGAGATTGAGTTACCTTGCCAACTTTAGTCCGGTTGGATTCACCCGATCCTTTTTCAAGTTTTGACGCGCGCAGTAACAACGCAGAGGCGGGCGGTGTTTTTGTGATAAAAGTAAAGGACTTATCCTGAAATACGGTAATTACAACAGGGATAAGTAAACCACCTTTATCTTGTGTTCGTGCATTAAATGCTTTACAAAATTCCATGATATTTACACCCTTCTGTCCGAGGGCTGGACCGACGGGAGGCGCCGGGGTTGCCTGCCCGGCAGGAATCTGCAATTTAATTATTCCGGTAACTTTTTTTGCCATCGTTTATCCTATTGTTTCGATATAATACAATTTTATTTTTCTGCTTCGATTTGGTCAAAATCGAGTTCGACCGGTGTTTTTCGACCGAAGATACTCACCATTAGCTTTACTTTCATTTTCTCTTCGTTGACTTCTTGTACAAACCCGGTAAAGCTCGAAAATGGGCCATCAATCACTTTAACAGGTTCACCGACATGGAAAGGCGCCTGTATAAGTTCAGAATCTCGGCGATCTTCCATTCGCCCGATTAACCGGCGGATTTCATCAGGACGCAAAGGGACCGGTGTATTCTTCGGTCCGACAAATCCCATCACTGACGGCGTCTCAAGTATAAAGTGTGTAGTCTCTTTATCAAGAGCTGCTTCGATGAGAATATATCCCGGGAAGTATGTCTTGGTTTTGCTTTTTTTCTTGCCGTCCTTTACCGTGAAGACCTTTTCCGAAGGAACAAGAATTTTTACGATTCTGTCCTCCAATCCGGCTTCTTTGACTTCCTTTTCAAGATACGCCTTCACTTTTTGTTCATGCCCCGAATATGTTCGAACGACATACCATTTTGTTTCCAAGACTACACAACCCCTTTATGATAATTTTGGTGAATGTTAAAATATACCACTCACGACAGTGCTAATAATTCGATCAACCACATACACAAATGATGCAAGGATCAAACAAGCAATGATGACGATTCCGGTCGATTCACGCAGCTCCTCTTTCTTCGGCCACGTTACCTTTTTCATTTCTTTTACAACATCATTTACGAAGTTAACAATTTTATTTTTCATAGTTCACTCTTGTATATACAAACCGTTCATCATCGGGTTTTTCCCGAACAATTTCAATCCAGCACGGGTGGCAGGACTTGAACCCGCAGCCTACGGTTTTGGAGACCGTTGCTCTACCAATTGAGCTACACCCGTAACTTAATCACCCGCATCTATGACGCTTTTCGTCGGGAAGCTACTCACCTAACCAAAGATCAACGGGTTTCTTTGTGAGGAGTATGCTTTGCGCAGAAACGGCAATATTTCTTATACTCAACTCGTCCCTGTTGATTACGTTTATTTTTTGTAGTTGTATAATTACGACGCTTGCACTCGGTACATTCCAATGTTATGTTATCTCTCACTATTTTCTCCGCAGCTTAAGAGCGTTTACAATTGCAATTAGTCAAACAGTACGAGCTCACGACCGGGATTGAACCGGTGACCTCGTCCTTACCAAGGACGTGCTCTACCAACTGAGCTACGTGAGCGAGCTACCCATTTCAAGGTATACAACCCGTTCATTACCCGAGCGGGAGACGGGATTCGAACCCGCGGCCCACAGCTTGGAAGGCTGTTACTCTACCATCTGAGTTACTCCCGCTTCTTGAATTACACAACTTCATCTCCAGTGGGCAGGGAAGGATTCGAACCTCCGAAGGCCGTAGACCGACAGATTTACAGTCTGTTGCGTTTGACCGCTTCGCTACCTGCCCAACCATTCAGTAATGAGATGAGCTGGCGAAGGGAATTGAACCCCCAACCTGCTGATTACAAATCAGCTGCTCTACCATTGAGCTACGCCAGCAATTCTATATGATAAAACTCCCACACCCGTTAGACAGGCACGCCTATTGTACGCAATTATGATTATGATAATTCCGCACACCACAGTATGTATATGGGATAAACGTTATAGCGATATGGGTGTCAGGGCGTCCTTTTATTCACTTTAAAGTCAAACTATGTAATATAGCAATTTTTATGAAAAAGTCAACAGCATAACTGCGAAATTGGCAGAAATTGTATAGCCACAAATAGTGAACTATCGAATTTATAAGATACATAAAAATTGCCTAAAAAACACTATTTCTTTATCAAATCTTCCTGATTCATTAGTTTTGAGAACACTTCTCTTACTTTTTCTGTCAGGTCAACGAAGTAACTAACCGGGTCTTCCCTGATATTAAACATTCTCATTAAAATATTCTGTTCCTCAGCACCAGTAGGCACCGAATTAGAGGAATCTTCTGCATAGATTCGGTTGAAATATTCCAGATACCGAAACTTATCATAAGCAGACCATAAAAAATCAACGGTATTCTTATCGCAAAACCCCAACCCCCTCATTTCGAAAAGAGCAGCTCTGGTAGATGACAGTCGCAACGATGTATCGGTTCGACCGGCATGTAATTGAATGGATTGAACAAGAAATTCAATATCCATTAAGCCACCGGGACCGGTCTTCACATCAATGTAGTTATGCCTATTCATTTTTGATCTGCTCTCCGTTCGGTAACGCATATTTCTTATTTCACCTATCCAACCATCATCAAGCGGTCGATTATAAACATAGTTCTCTATAATGGTATGGATCCGTGATGTTAGATTCTGCGGGCTCTCTATAACTCTTGCACGCACAAGTGATTGTCGCTCCCATAACGACGCTCTGTTTACAAGATACAACGCATATCCGTTCACCTCAACAGCCAACGGACCACTTCTACCTTCCGGTCGTAATCGCATATCTATTTCAAAGGGGATATGCAAATCATCGGTTGTCATACATCTTTGTATTAATTCTTTTGCAATTTTATTCGCTTCCTCCGTATCCATACCATTACCCGGTTCAAATAGTACTATCAAATCGAGATCCGCTCCCGGTCCGAGTTCATCACCGCTTAATTTGCCAAGCGATACGATCGCTATTGGAGGTTCGCCAAGCTTATAGTCACGGTAAATTTCATAAAGAACTTCGCGGATTCTCCTCATTGCAATGAACGAAATCGTTCGATGGACTTCGTCAATTCTACATTTATCATTCATAAACCGGGCATGAATTGCAAAGTTTAAAAAGCGATCCGGGTAGTGGATTATCTCAGAGTCGATCAATGAGTCTGATCCAAGTATTATGTGTATATTGTTGATAAACAATTCAAGATCTTCCGGATACTTTGCCAATTGCAGGGCCAGCTTATTACTGTATCCACACACTTTCACCAACGCTTTTCTGATACTTTTTTGTTGCATCGCGACATAAAAAGCATACGGATGGGGATATGCCTGCACGATCGATAAAAAATTTGCCAACGCACGATCAGGATTTATTGCCGACGAAAAATCCTGAAGCAATCCGGGAGCAATAGAACGGAAAATTTCTTTTGTCTGAATATCATGATCGCCGATCCCAGGCGATGTTATTCCAAGCGCCAACTTTTTTAGCAACTCATTCGCACGCTCCTGATTGGTAAAACCGAATTCAGATAAATCTATATCTTGCGCGGCATCATCTTGACTTAGTACATAGTCAATGTATGAAGATTCGTCCTCCCCACCAAACACATTATGAAATATGTTCCTCACCCGCTTACGATATTCATTTATTTCTTTATCGAATTTTTCTAACGTTTCATAACCTGCCAACCGGGCAAACCGATTTCTTTCCTGAACGTCAACGGGTATGGAGTGGCTTTGAATGTTTTCATCGAGTTGCACCCGGTGTTCAAGTTTCCGAAAAAATATGTATGCACTTCGTAAAGCTTGATGCTCAAAATTTGTAAGATGATTTCGCGCGTGAAGAAGGTCGATAGCCGTAAGAGTCGTATTGGATCGAATCTGTTTATCTTTTCCGCCGTAGAGAAGCTGCAGCGCCTGCACGATAAACTCTATGTCCCGGATTCCCCCGCGAAACAATTTTATGTTTGCCTGATCCGCCGAGTTTTTTTCAATACGCGTCTTCATCCTCGCTATTGTCTGACGGGGAGATTGAAATAAAGTAGCAGGATAAATAAACGGTTGTAAAGATTCAAGAAACGACCAACCGAACGCAATATCTCCCGCTATAGGTCGCGCCTTGATCAACATCTGCCGTTCCCACAACTCTCCTCTTGTTTCGTAGTAGTTTCGGTATCCTTGCGCAGATCGAACCAGCGGTCCTGCTTTGCCATCCGGACGCAATCTCGAATCGACTCTATATAAATATCCTTCTTTTGTATGCTCGGTCATTACCGAAATCCATTTATCTGCAACGGCGGTGTAAAGATCGATTGCGTGCATCTTCCGGCCGGAGTCGACAAGAAATTTCTCATCGTCACCCATAACAAACATAATATCAATATCGGAGCTGTAATTAAGTTCTCGCCCGCCAAACTTACCGAGTCCGATTATTGTAAACTGCGCTATGGGAAGCACTTTATATTTCGCAATTATATCGTCGACTGTTATATTAAACACAACGGCAGATATCGCTTCTGCCAGATCGCTTATCTCCCCTACAATTATTTCAAACGACTCTTGCGCCAGTAAATCACGTAATCCGATGCGAAGGATCTCTCGTCTGTAAAACCGTCTGATTACATTAAACTGATTTTCCCGCTTATCAAACGGTTCGATTTGTTTCTCCAACTCGCCAACGAAATCATTATGCGTTTTCGTAATCGATAAAACATCGGAAGTTGTTAACCAGCGAAAAAGCTCCGGATCTCTGACGATAATATCGGATAAAAACTGAGAATGCATTCCGATCTTCACAGCAAGATCCATTAAGACCGGATAACGGACAAGATCTCTTGCAAAGGATACACCGAATGATGCTTCGGTCATTCTGTAAACATTTAATAATGCTTTATCGGGCGCCGGCGCATTTGTAATGGCTGACATAAAGATACGGTGGAGATCATCGAGATTGTAAGATTTACCGCGATCATCAAATGTCCCGATAAGGAGTTCAACCAACTTCCGGATCAGCATCCGCGCACGTTCCGTATCCTCAAAATGTTCTTTTAATTCGCTATCGTTCATAATCTAAACGAAATGATATCAACCTTCATATAATGTTCCCAATCAATAAGTATACGAAAAAAGCGGCTAAAATCAACAAGTTGCAATTCCGATGCTATTCTTCTATATTTTAATTTGGTACAATAAATTCACCATTTAATACTCACCAATTTTAAAGGATTTATTATGGTTAAACTAATCGCGCTGTATAAGAAACCCTCCGACATTGAAGCTTTTGATGAACACTATAAGAATAACCATACTCCCCTCGTTAAGAAAATGCCGGGATTAAGAAAACTCGAGGTTTCAAAGATAACGAGCGCCATCGGTGGGGAATCGAAATTTTACCTTCTTGCCGAAATGAATTTCGACAATGAAGATGCACTTAACGCAGCGATGGCATCACCCGAAGGTAAAGCTGCAGGAAAAGACCTAATGGATTTTGCCGGCGGTCTGGTTCACATGATGATTGCCGAGGTTGTGGAAGATGCATAAATCAAAATACACCGGCAAGGATCCGGAGCAGCTTGAACTCAACAACCTGCTGTATACAAAAAAGAACAGAGTCGCTACTGTAACCATCAACCGTCCCAAATCACACAACGCGTTGAACTTCGAAACCGTTCGCGAACTACACCGCGTTTTTGAAGATGTGTCCTGGGATGACGACATTGCGGTTATGGTATTGACCGGGGCGGGAGATAAAGCGTTTTGCACCGGCGCAGATATTAAACAATGGCATGATGAGTTTATGTCGCATCCGGGCGATTTTTATAAATGGATGGGCGCGTTCATCGAGATGCATGACCGTCTTCGCAACATCGGCAAACCGTCGGTAGCGCGTCTCAACGGCATCGTTGTCGGGGGTGGAAATGAACTAAACATAGCATGCGATCTTGCCGTTGCAGCAGATGATATTTACATCCGGCAGGTAGGACCTGCGCGCGGAAGCGTTCCGGCCGCGGGAGCAACTCAATGGCTGCCGCTTATTGTCGGCGACAGACGCGCCCGCGAAATTTTATTACTTTGCGATGAAATTCCCGCAGAGAAAGCCCTTGAATGGGGCCTTGTAAACCGCATAATTCCACGGGGAAGATTAAACGATGCAGTGAAGGAAATGACCGATAAGCTTATTAATAAACTGCCGGAAGTAACGCGCTACACAAAGCAGCAGCTTAACGTGTGGCGTGACCTGTCGTGGGGCATCACAATAGGGCATGCCCGAGACTGGTTAACGGTGCACACTTCCGCACCTGAGATTTATGAAGGGATAGATTCTTTTAAAAACAAGACACCGATTGATTATGAAAAAGTTCGCAAGGGATTGCGCACGCAATGTTCATCCTGCGGCGCAACAATGCCGGTCCGTTATGCATTCTGCGGTGAGTGCGGCAAAGAGCTTGCATAAATTACTTCTTATATTTACATTACTCACTCTATCCATCGACGCAGGGGAAGAGGATTATTTTGAGGAAAAATTGAATATCATCTTTTATCAATTCCTCGAAGAATCCGATGATGTTTTTATGGAAATTGTGCCGGGCGATCGTTTTCGCCTGCCGCTCATTCGCGGATACCAAGTACGTATAGACCATGACAAAATAGAGATCATTGCGCTAACCGGTAGGGAAGTTGTAGAACCCGATGGATATATCATGCCGAGCGGTCACGTCGCACAAGGTTATAATCTGGGCAGATTATCGACGCTTGAATATGAATTGCTCGTCCATTTCGATCATCAAACGGATCGGTACTTTTTTGCACTACGGGGTGATTCAATACGTGTTTCGCCGTTCAGGGATGAGTTTACAAACGTGGTTGTGCCGTGAAAGGACTACTATTAAAACACAAAGAAAACGACAATGGCTGAACGTATAAAAAAAGAAATACATATAGCAAAATCATTTCAGGAAGCCGGCGGAAGAAAGATCTGGCTGACGCCGAAACGGTGAAAAAATATCTCAAATATAAAAACAAGTAAGCGGAATAAAATGGATTACAAAACAATTCTCGTTACCACAAACGACAAAGGGTTTGCACAAATTCAACTCAACAGACCACAAGTCTTGAATGCACTCAACCGCGAGGTTATGGACGAACTCGTGTCGGCGCTCGAAAGCCTTGACGGAGACGATGCAATTAAATGTATAATTCTGACCGGTAACGAAAAAGCGTTTGCAGCAGGGGCAGACATAAAAGAGATGGCGGATGCTACCGCAGTCGATATGCTCGTACGGGATCAACTCTCAAAGTGGGACAGGATTCGGAAAATTAAAAAGCCGCTTATTGCAGCCGTAAGCGGATTTGCACTCGGCGGCGGATGTGAGCTTTCGATGCTGTGTGATATTATCATCGCATCCGAAACGGCAACGTTCGGTCAACCGGAAATTAACATCGGTGTGATGCCGGGCGCGGGCGGAACACAGCGCCTGACAAAAGCGGTCGGAAAATACCGGGCAATGGAGATGGTGCTCACCGGCAATTTCCTAAAAGCTGAAGAAGCGAAAAAAGCCGGGCTTGTTAATAAAATTGTTCCGGTAGAAATGCTCATCGATGAAGCAGAAGAAATGGCAACATTAATTGCATCGAAACCGCCGGTTGCTTTGAAACTGGCAAAGGAATCGGTGCTGAAAGCATTCGATACGACGATTGAAACCGGTTTGGAATTCGAGCGAAAAAATTTCTACTTCCTCTTTTCAACCGAAGATCAGAAAGAAGGTATGAAAGCATTCGTGGAAAAAAGAAAGCCGCAATGGAAAGGCAAATAAAAAAATTTCATGGCTTCTACTGTCCTCACACCTGATAAAGATTTTACTCTCCCTGACTTTACACTATTAAGGGCATCTGCAGGATCGGGCAAGACCCGAGCGCTCGCACACAGGTTTATGCAATTGATCTTATCAGACCGGATTAAAAAAAAATCTCTTACCAATATTCTTGCAATAACATTTTCAAACAATGCCGCCCGCGAGATGAAAGAACGGATCCTCAAGTGGTTGAAAGCTATTTATTCCGGCGATGAAGAACATCTCGAAGTGCTCGCTCATCTCACCGGACTCGACCATGCAATACTCAGGGAACGCGCGGGACACATAGTCGATCATATACTTGCTAATTATTCCGATTTCCAGGTGAGAACAATCGACAGCTTCACGGCTTCGATCTTTCGATCATCGGCGCTTGAATTCGGCATCTCTCCGAATACCGAAATTCTTTTGCAAAAGAACCAACTAATAGATCAGGCATTTGAAAACTTTTTTCGAAGAGTAAGACCGGATACCGGCGAAGCCGCCGTTCTTGAAAAAGTGATCGATTATATTTTATCACAAAAGAGTTCCGGCGCCAGATTTCCGTGGGATCCGACAGAAGTAATCATTACCGTATTCAAGAATCTGTATACACGGTTTGCGTCACTCCCGCATGACGTCGTGGCGGAAGATCGCACAAAGGAAATGTCGGATATATTCACAGCTATTAAAGAACAGATACATAAGATCGATAAGTTTATCACTGAATCCGGTTTAGAGTATAACAGAAACGCCCGGTTCGATAATGCACTATCTGCGGTAAAACATAATGACCGTGATTATGCAATCGGGAGACGGCATAATGCCAATATCATCAAAAAAGGGAAAATGAACAAAAACCTGTTCGACGATTGGAATGAACAGGTAAACGAACTTCGCGACCAACTGAACGAACTTTATGCACGACTAACTCTTTATTATGCACGGTCGTTTTACACCCCACATTTATTAAACTTCCGTAATTTTAGCGACATTCTCCGCAATGTGAAACGCGAACGCAATCAAATTTTTATTGACGATATCGGGAAAATACTAACCTCATATTTGCATGAACAGATCATACCATATATCTATCTTATGCTCGGCGATACCGTGCATCATTACCTGATCGATGAGTTTCAGGATACATCTCCACTCCAATGGGCAGACCTGATGCCATTGATTGAGAATTCACTATCGCAAGGCGGGAGCTTATTCGCGGTAGGCGACACGAAGCAGGCGATTTATAAATTCCGCGGTGCCGATTTCAAGATCATGAAACAATTGGAGGAAAATCAAGTGTTCCTCTCAGCTTCACCAAACATAAAAGACCTTGATACAAATTATCGAAGCGATGAAAACATACTGCGCTTTAACGAATCATTTTTTAACGCAATACTCGATCATAATGAATACCGGGAAGCAGCACGGTTAAGCGGACTCGACCATCATATTCAGAATCCGTCAAATGAAAAGAAAGATAAAGGTTATGCCGAAAGCATTGTATATTTGCCCGAATCCCGTGGTGAAGAACCTCATCCCGAACGACAGAAAATAATCGGAATCATTAATGATTCGCTGCATCGGGGGTACAGCTACAAAGATATCGCCGTCCTGACTTTTAGAAATAACGACGTAACCAAGATAAGCGCGTGGCTTAGCGAAGAAAAAATCCGTTTTGTCTCATTCTCCAATCTCGATGTACGGAAACGCAAAATAACCGGGGAACTTATTTCACTGCTGCAATTTCTTAATTCACCGATGGACGATCTGGCGTTTGCATCGTTCTGTCTTGGCGATATCTCCGGAAATTTGCTTGCACATAGCGATATTCCGGGAAATGAATTTATACAGTTTATCGGTAACGTCAGAAACGATGCGGAGAAATGTAAACACCCGCTTTACAAAAACATCCTGGAAGCTTATCCCGATTACTGGCATTCCTACCTTGAAAATCTATTTAACAAGGTGGGACATCTCTCTATTTACGATTTAACGTTAGACATTTATAAAACGTTTTCTTTATATAAAAACTTTGAGGACGAAGAAGCCGCGTTAACTAAATTTATCGAGGCAATTAAAGACTTCGAATCAACCGGCGCAAACAGTCTCCGTGCTTTTCTTGATCATGTGGCATCCGAAGATATGGAGTCGGAGTGGAATCTCGATACCCCCGAGAAAATCAACGCTGTGCAGTTAATGACGGTACATAAAGCAAAAGGATTGGGCTTTCCGGTTGTTATTATCGTATTATATAATGACCACCGAATGCAAGAAGATTTTTATATCGACGAAACCGGAGATCCTCCACGGTTACTCTATTTGAAAAAAGAATTTACAAATGTTGAACCGACTCTGGATCAATTGTATAACTCACACCGGTTGGCAAGCCTGGCAGATTACCTGAACGGTCTCTATGTAGCATGTACCCGCGCCGAAGAAGAAATGTATCTTATCGGAGTGCCACCCCGAAACGTCGGAAAAACCAGTATCTTTTCATTTTTCCCTGATGATACATTCGGCGAGAAGACACAGCATACTCACCCGTTCTCTACCGATGAACAACACATCCCCGCATACCATCACACTCTACCGGCTCAATTCGATTTCGGAGATAGAATCCCCCTTACTATTTCCGAACTGCAACGGGGTGATCTGATCCATGAAATACTATCCGGCATCGATTTTATAGATGATACGCCCGAAAAGATAATCCAATCTTTGCTTGAAAGGTATCGCCAACAACACGGAACGATTCCCGACTTATCAATCAGCGAAGTAGTCAACGCAGTCACAAATTTTCTAAATACCGGCGAAATAAAAAAATACTTCGTAAAAGCAGATGAACGGATAATTCAAACTGAAATCGATATCACAGACGCAACCGGAAATTTATTCAGAGTCGACCGGCTTGTAATCGATAAAGACACAGTAACAGCGATCGATTTTAAAACAGGCGACGACCGGAGAGAAGCTGCCGGATATGAAAAACAAATCCGTAATTATATTAAAATACTTGCCGAGATCTACCGGGGAAAATCAATCCACGGCATTCTTGCATACATCGATACGAAAAATATAAAGGTGGTTGCATGAATACCCCTCTTCTTGTACCTCCCGGACATGACATCATAGAGGAGATCGCCAACCGGTTAACACACCGGGACAGGGACTATTCCGGCACACTCGTTGTTTTCCCGGGAAAACGTCCGGGACATTTTCTTCGTAAAAAGATCGGCTCGGTGACGGGCGCCGGTTTTATTCCACCGCGCATTATGTCGATGGATGAATTTGTGGATCATATATACGAAAATGAACTTAGGATCAATTACCGCAAAATTGATCACCTTGACGCTGCTGCATTATTATATGAAATACACACATCGATTGCTTCACCGGTTGGAGGAGATAATTTTAAACGAGTAGATGACTTCCTTCCACTTGCGATGAACATATTTAAAGAACTTGAGGAGTTTTGCATCGCCGACATTTCTTCAGCTCACTTACGCGATGTCCTTTCCGGTTATGATACAGGGCAGATCGGGTCGCTTGAAACGTATTATACAAAATTCTATGAAGCGGTATCCGCGGGCAAATATTCTACGCGTTCAGTAAGGTACCGGGAAGCGGCACGATCGATGCAAGATTTAGAATTACGGGGATTCACACAGATTTTCTTTGCGGGTTTCTTTGTATTGACAAAATCAGATCGTGATATTTTTTCCGGACTTCTTAGACGCGACGACACGCTTGTTATTTTTCAGAACGGAAAAGGGATGCAGGAGCATCTTAATAAGCTTAGTATAAAACCGGAAAAAATTGAAGGTCACACGACAACGCCGGTCGTCCGGTTCCATAAAAGTCCAGATACGCACGGACAGGTTTTTGCACTTTCGGGATTAATAAAAAAACTTATCGATGAGAAAGTTGTACCGGATGAAAAGAATGTGATTGTAGCTCCTTTAGCAGATACGCTTTTTCCGCTCATTCAGCACACCCTGCCGTTGATCCCGAATAACGACTACAACATATCGCTCGGATATCCTGCTTCACGAAGCACGCTCAACGGATTTCTTCGAAGCGTGATGGATGCAATTCTATCCCGCGAGGATAACAGATACTACGCACACGACTACCTGCGATTTGTACTGCATCCATACACAAAAAATATATTATTAAACGGCGCATCCGAACCATCGCGAATTTTATTCCACGCAATCGAGGATCATTTCACCGAAAATAACACGCTTACTTTTTTCGATCTTGCAGAGATAGAAAACGATGCTATTCTGTTCGAACAAATTGCAGCACGGGCAACCGGTGCGGGTTATTCCATATCGGCTGAAAAATTCCGGGATCATCTGATCCGGATACACAAAGATACTATTCGTTCGGTTGAGAATGTATCTTCAATCGGCGTGTTCTCAAAGAAACTCATAGACATCATTCTATTCATCAACGATCACAGCACCGCCCGCCAACATCCTCTCTTCAATCATTTCTCGGGTCATCTCATCGACGCCCTGACTATTTTACAAAATTCACTACTTGCAGAAGTTGCATTTAAAGAGAACGAAGCGTATTACAATTTTTACAATCACTACATCGAAAGTGTTCAGATACCGTTTGCCGGCGCCCCGTTGAATGGACTACAGGTGCTGGGATTTCTTGAGACACGAACGTTAAAATTTAACCGGGTGTTTTTTCTTGATGCAAACGATGATGTGATATCGGGTATGCGTCAAGATGAATCACTTGTGCCGACGCGGGTGCGCACGGAACTCGGCATTCCCACTTACCGGGAACGTGAACGCTTGTATGCATATTATCTTGATTTATTGATTCACCATGCACGTGAAGTTGATTTCTTTTACATAGAGAAAGATAAAAAGGAACGGAGCCGGTGCCTCGAGCAGCTTGCCTGGCATGCTGAAAAATCGGGCAGGCATATAGAAACCGATTCGATCCGGTATAACATTAAGCTGACAAATTCAGAGCCGTCGCCGACACCAAAAACGAATGAAACCGCATCAATTCTAAAAAATATGAAATATAGTGCAACATCACTCGATACGTACCTGAAATGTCAACTTCGTTTTTATTACCGGTATATATTGAAACTCAGGGAACACGATGAACTTGCGGAAGATATAGATAACTTGCAAATAGGCAGCATAGTCCACACAATTTTAAAACGATATTTTACTCCGCGAAAAGAGATTGAACTGACACCGGACGATTTATCGATAGATGATATGAAAACTACCGTCAACGAAGTTTTCACGAATATATTCGGCGACCGAATATCGGGTAAGGTGTATATACTCAGGCAACAAATTCAGCGTCGCATGGAGGAGTTTCTTTATGCTTATCAAATCCCGATCTCCCGTCAATCTAAGGTAAAGGTACTTGACGTTGAAACTCCGCTCGAAGCCGATTATACCAGCCACCGTCTCATCGGGACAATCGATCGCATAGAAAAACGAGACGAATCGATTCATATCATCGATTATAAAATTTCAGCTAATGCAGACCGGCTGCGAATACGTTTCGATAAACTGGATTCCGGGGATCGGTCAACCTGGTATGATGCAGTCGGTTCACTTCAGTTGCCGGTTTATAAAGTTTTATATGAAAACAATTTATCCGATACGTCAACATTACTCAACCCGATCTTTCTCTTACTGGGAAAACAAAGATTGGGTACGGATATCGAAATTGGTTTAATGAACGACCCACAAGAGGATATCGCAATAAAAGAAGTTCTGACGAAACTATTGGCAGAAATTACCAACCCGGATATTGATTTTCACCCCGCCGAAGATTTTACCGCTGAATGTCCGAATTGCCCGTATAAATATATGTGCGGAACACAGTGGACGGGATGAGTTCAGTCGGCAGGTTGCAGTTGGCAGTTGCAGTTTTTTGTAAATGAATTTCATATCAATGTTTGTTGTTATACAGTACGTTAAGGACGTACTGGCGGAACGCCCTTACAGATGGCGGCATAAAATTCATCCCGTAAAGGAGATTCATGAATCTCCTTTACGGGACGGTTATTATTTTAATTCATAAAAAGCTTTATGACACAATCAACTCAAAATCCCAACAGACTTATCAACGAAAAAAGTCCGTACTTATTACAACATGCATATAACCCCGTTGACTGGTACCCGTGGGGAGATGAAGCGTTTGAGAAGGCAAAAAAAGAAGACAAGCCCATATTTCTTTCCATCGGTTACTCAACATGTTACTGGTGCCACGTCATGGAGCGGGAGGTTTTTGAAAACGAACAGCTTGCAGATTTAATGAACAAAAATTTAGTCAACATTAAAGTTGACCGCGAGGAGCGTCCGGACGTCGACCGGATATATATGAAAGCGTTGCAGGCAATGTCGGGACACGGCGGCTGGCCTATGTCGGTATTCCTGACGCACGATCTCAAGCCGTTTTATGCGGCGACATATATTCCTCCAACTCCAAAACATGGCATTCCGGGTTTCGGTGATGTCGTTCGCGCCATAAACAACGTATGGAAAAATGAACGGGAGAAGATTACACAGACAAGCCGGCAAATTTATGATCATCTTTCAAAATCGGTTTCGCCGGTATTGCCGCAACAGAATCTTGATGAGAATATTCTTGACAACGGCTTTGCACAAATCAAAGATGCATTCGATCCGGAGAACGGCGGATTTGGCGACGCCCCGAAATTCCCCACCCCGGTAATGTTTAATTTTCTGCTGCCTTACCACATCCGAACCGGAGAACGGCAGGCGCTCGAGATGCCTCTTTTCACACTCAAAAAGACGGCGCACGGCGGGATCTATGATCATATCGGAGGCGGATTCCACCGATACGCCACCGATGCAAAATGGCGCGTTCCGCATTTTGAGAAGATGCTCTACGATCAGGCACAACTTATTACTTCATATATCGAAGCATACCAAATAACCGGTGATGAATTTTACGCAAATACTGCAAAGGATGTTCTTGAATATGTTAATCGTGTTATGACGGCTCCTCAGGGAGGTTTCTATTCGGCTGAAGATGCAGAGAGTGCCGTTGATCCGGATAATCCATCGGAGAAGGAAGAGGGCGCGTTTTATGTTTGGTCATATGAAGAAATCGATTCGGTGCTTACAGCCGATGAAATGGCTGTTGCAGAAAAATATTACGACATCCGGAAAGACGGCAATGTAGACGCCGATCCGCATGGCGTTTTTACCGGAAAAAACATATTCTCCATCGTTACGAGTAAAGAGGAAACAGCCCGCGAGTTAGGTAAAGAACCGGGAGATATAACCGAACTCCAGTCCTCCATTCGTCGCAAACTATTTGAAGCCCGGGAAAAACGTACGAAACCTCATCTTGATGATAAAATTCTTGTGTCCTGGAATGGCCTTATGATTTCTGCATGTGCCCGTGCATTTCAAGTCTTTGGCAAAGATGAATATCTACACATGGCAAATAATGCAGCCCGCTTTATTCTCAATACGTTGTATGATGGAGATTCACGGAAAATGTTACGCCGTTACCGCGACGGCGAAGCAAGGATTGAAGCACATCTTGAAGATTACGCTTTTCTGATCCGATCATTGATCGATCTCTACGAAGCGTCATTTGAAATAGATCTGCTCGATACGGCGCTTCGGTTAAGCAAAGATATGATCGAATTATTTTACGATGAAGAGAACGGAGGATTCTTCGATACCTCCGGAAAAGATCCCTCGGTTATACTGCGTTCAAAGGAATGGCACGACAGCGCCGAGCCGTCGGGAAATTCAATAGCAATCGAAAACCTGCTGCGATTATCATATATGTTCGGACGTGATAATTACCGGGAAAAAGCAATGAAGTCGCTTTCCTATTTCAGCGAGATAATGAACAAAGCGCCGCAGGCAACCGCACAATTTCTTGCAGTGCTGGATCTTGCACTCTCAAAACCAAAACAAATAATCATCGCCGGGGACGTTTACGAACCGGCGACACAAACTTTGCTCCGAGAAGTGCAATCCCGCTTTATTCCCGGCAAAGTATTGCTGCTCGCCGACGGCAGCAATGGACAGGAATACCTCTCCTCAAAAGTCGAGTTCATCGGAACGGTAAAGAAAATAGACGAAAAGCCGACGGCGTATGTGTGTGAAAACTTTACCTGTGAACTTCCGGTGAATGAGGTGGATAAATTAAGGAATTTATTGAAATAAGCGACCACAAACCACTTAGCATTTGCATATAAAGTTTTATACTGATATATTTTAAAAGGTATTGGTTATTCGATCCGATGAAAACAACGGACTATTTCAAAGATAATGTATTGAAACGGCGTCCATATTTAAAACAAAATGGATCGAGTTTGTAATATCTGAACCAATTCACAAAGAAGTACAACAAAATAAACGTATACGATATTGGGGTTTTATTAAAGAAGCAAACAAATAGTTACGAGTTGTGACAGAAGCCGACGGTGAAACTATACATAATGCTTTTTTTGATCGTGGTTTTAAAGAAAAAGGATGGGATGAGAAGATATGAATTTCAAATATGGTTCAAAATCCGATATGTTATATATCGAGTTAATTAATAAACCAAGTATTGAATCAGATGAAGTAGCACCGGGAATCGTGATTGATTTTGATGAAAACGATCAAGCCGTTGGTATTGAAATAGAAGATGCAAGCAAACGAATTGATATGTCACGGCTGGAAATATCGGCGCTTCCAATAGTTGACCTAATCGTAAGCAAAAGTGAAGTTGAGAATATAAACTCTGAGTAGAGCACATAATATAATAAACTGCCAACTCTGAATTTTCTTAATAATAAGTTTTCTCTCACAGATCAAACAATTCGTAATTCTAAATTCGTAATTCGTAACTCATAAATGGAATACTATCTCGCATTTCTCGCCGGCTTCTTCGGCAGCATGCACTGCGTCGGTATGTGCGGTGCAATAGTTTTAGCATATTCGACCCAGCATAACCTAACAGCCAAATCACCGTTACAATCGATACCGGCTCATCTTTCTTACAATGCGGGAAGGGTGCTCAGCAAGACGGTGGTCGGTGCTTTGCTCGGATTGATCGGCGCCGGATTGACCGGCATCGAAACAATTGCTCCATACTTTACCGGTGGCGTGGGATTTCTGCTCATCTTTGCGGGGATATGGATGTTAAAAATTATTCCGGGCACCGGCTTCTCGGAAAAGCTTCCGATGCAGCGGCAAACACGTGCGTTTCTATTCAGAATATATACAAAAACATACGGGAAGCTGCTCAATAGTCCGACCAACGAAAGCAAGTTCTATATCGGCATGCTGACGGTATTCCTCCCGTGCGGGTTGCTTTATGCGATGTTCTTAAAAGCCGCCGCTTCGGGAAGTTTGCTTGCCGGCGCAACGATTATGTTTTTGTTTGGTATGGGGATCTTTCCGGCATTGTTTGTTGTCGGAATTGCATCATCCTATTTTGGAACAAAGCTGCGCTTTATCGGAGATAAACTCGCGGCAATAACGATTATTATTTTGGGACTAATGATGGCATCGCGTGCGGTGGGACTGCCGATGTTGTTGATGGGCGGGGGAAACGGGGAGTGCCATTGAATCGGGTGTAGCAGATGCCGATTATGAATTTCGCCGGTTGTTTAGATACACTTCATAATTCGATATTGGGTGTTCAAGATTCGACATTTAAATCGAATAATGAATATCGAACGCCGAATTTCCAATAACAAAAACGATTTCGACATTTTTTCTATACAATAACACAACTTTCATACCTCCACTCATCTCGAATACACCATACGCCTCACTTCAACATACTCACCCGCAGTCAACCGGTATATATATACACCGCTCATCGGCCCCGATGCATCCCAGATTTGACCGCGCGTCATCTTATGTAACTTCTTGATAGTGGTCGCTTGTCGAGCCGATAACCTGACAACTAATTTCGTGGGAGTGCTATTTCAGTGGGAGAATATGTAATTCTACAACGCCTTAAACCGTTCGAACGGCTGCCGGCATGAGTTGCAGTAGTAAATCATACGGCACAGGGTCGGACCGAAGGGGTTCTCCATCGTGGTATCATTTGATTTACAATACGGACATTTCACCTCGGCGTTTATTGCGCTTGTAGGATTACCGTTGTGTTTTGTCGGAGGGGTGATGCCGAACGTTTCGAGTTTTAAACGCGCCTCATCATCGAGCATATCGGTCGACCACGGTTCTTTAAAGCTCAAATCGATATTAATTTTCTCAAAACCAAGCTCACGGAGTTTCTCTTCAATGTCGGATTTCATCTGATATATTGCAGGACATCCGGCAAAGGTCGGGGTCATCGTCACGTGTACCTCATTGCCGTCGATCTTTACATCGCGAACGATTTTCATATCGACAAGAGATAACACGGGAATCTCCGGATCTGTCACTTCTTTTAATGCCACCCATACATCGGCATTCGTTATATTTCCAAGGTCTTTATTCATCTTTCATATTTTTAACAACTGTCTCCAAATATATCATTCTAATGGCTCGAACCGTCTCACATTTCACATTTCACGTTTCACATTTGCCCTCTCACCACTTTGCTCCCGGAATCATCCGGTACACTTTCTGCATATCTTCAATTATTTTATGTAAATGCTCAGTGTGTTTTTTTTGCCTCCCCCCATACAATGGTTCAACGTTAGATTCAACGGTTCCGTTCGTTTCTATTACAGGTGATTGTAATCCCGAGCGTTTCAATACCGGTGTTACAAACTGAAGCCATTCGGCTTCGAGAGTCCTGCTGTCCGGTATAATTTTCTCATCTATCAATACATCCTCACCCGGTATTTTCTCGAACAGCCCGAGCGCCTGCTCAAATGCTTCATCCACCGCGCGCTGCATCCGCCGGCGACTTTCTTCGGTTGCGTCGCCGAGCCGTTCAACATTTCCCTGTGTGTGGAGTAAATGGTATTGTTCTTCCGGATAAATTTTCGCAGCAAGTTCTCGGATAAGTTCATACGTTGAGTTTTTCAAATACCTCAATCGTATTATTTCGGCGGCATCAAAAAAGAATTGGCGAACTATGGTATACGCCCAATCGCCTTTGGGCATCTGCACAAAATGGCAACAGGTGAACTCATCGGCATCCCGGAGAAATCCCATTGTATCGGGATCATTTCCACCAAGTGATTCATATATTCGCAGCAATGCTTGCGCATGACCGATCTCATCCTGCGCTATATTTGAGAAGGCGATATCTTCTTCGATAAGCGGAGCGTGGCCGGTCCATTCGGCATCCCGATGACCGAGTATCAGTTCGTCGTCTGCAAGCGCGAGCAAATATGTTTGTATTGCTTCATTCTTATTCACGGTGTTTCCCTTTCAGCGGCGCCGGAAAACCGTACACTTCGCGATACTCTTTATCGGTATTACGCGCAAAGAAAAAGGGAACGTCGTAATTCGTCTTTACAACATGCTCTTCACGAACAACCCACAAACTCACACATTCTTGACGGCGTGCAAACTGTTCCTTTGCCATCTGTAGCGCCATCTCCTCATCGGATGCATGCACTGCACCGACGTGTACGTGCGACGCACCGCGCTTTTCCTGATGAAATACTTCCCAGATCGGTAATTGGGTATCGTTCATACCGCCGGCGCCTCGCGTTTATGTTTTGCAACCGCAAGCGCCTGTCGTACCCACCGACCTTCTTCATGGGCTTTCCGCCGTGCTTCCATTCGTTCCTTATTACATGGACCATCGCCTTTTATGACACGCTTTAATTCGTTATAGTCGGGTTCGGTGAAGTGCCAGTGACCGGTTTTTTCGTCATAGTATAAATTATCGTCCGGCGGATTCAAACCTACCGATTTCAATTGGGGAAC
This sequence comes from Ignavibacteriales bacterium, assembly GCA_003567775.1. Taxonomy (GTDB): domain Bacteria; phylum Bacteroidota; class Ignavibacteria; order T3Sed10-11; family T3Sed10-11; genus T3Sed10-11. Next base: position 49,465 of record PWYR01000083.1, read on the forward strand.
AACCAGATCGATAAATTCCTGCCTGAGTTCATCGTTGGTTTTTACTTTTACTCCCCAGCGTTTCAGTTTTTCAAGATGCGGCGAATCGCTGTCGGGCATGCCGAGCATCATCAGCGTCGGGTGCCACCAGCGATTAAGTGCATCCTGCGCCATTTGTTTTTGTTCTTCTGTTCCGTAAACCATTTTAATCAGGAGATCCTGTCCCTGCTTGATATGAAAGGATTCCTCGAAGCAGATACGCTTCATTGCACGGGCATACGGTCCGTATGAACTCTTTGCAATCATTCGTTGATTCACAACCGCGGCGCCGTCAACGAGCCAGCCGATCATTCCGACATCAGCCCAGGTCGGTGTGGGATAATTAAATACATTGGAATATTTTGCTTTTCCTTCAAGAAGCTCCTCAAGCATCTCCTCACGCGATTTGCCAAGTGTTTCGGCGGCACGGTAGAGTAACTGTCCGTGTCCCGCTTCATCCTGCACCTTGGCTATCAGTGTCAGCTTCCGGCGAAAGCCCGGTGCATGAGGTATCCATTTCCCTTCAGGCAGCATACCAACAATTTCGCTGTGTGCATGCTGCCCGATCATACGAATTAGTTGTTTGCGATACTCGTCCGGCATCCAGTCGCCGGGCTCGATTTTCTCACCCCGAGCGATACGTGCTTCGAACTCGGTAATTTTTTCTTCGTATGTTCTTTCCCGAACATCCATGAAGGACCTCCCTTAGATTAATATTAGTTCAGTTATAAAAATCTACACAGTTCAACGCTCAAGAATTAGCTGTTTCTACTTTACCTGGTAATTTGCTGAGAGTAAGTTTAGCTAAGTTTACCTTATTGCTTGCATTATCAATATCAATTCCAACAAGTTTCCCATCAGCATCATAGTCAAGAATAACGCCTTCGGAAATTTCCTTACTTTCCCTACTCGGTTTCTCCGACAAATCTATATAAAGGGAATCCGTTTCAGGATAATAGTTTAATTTCATGGTTTACATCCTCTATCGGGAAAAGCATTATGTATAGTTAATTTGTCTTCTAAAGCAATGACCCGTAAATATCGATCCCCAAGTTCTGGAACAGATGCCCAAAATCGATACCGATTATGCTCCTGAGGTTCAAAATATACAGAGTTTTCAACAACGTAAATACACCATTCTTTTTTTAAATATGGACGTTCCTTAAAACCTCATTTTCAAAATAATCAGTGTAATTATACTCAGCCATTTATTTTTACTGATATACAGAAATTACTTGACTAAACATAAATATACGATTTCTTTACGAAAAATCAACTTAGAATTTAATTTATGCCGGTTCCGGCAATCCTGAAGCGATCAATAGATCTTTCGTATACGGGTGCCGGGGCTTGCTCAATAATCGCGATGTTTCCTGATCTTCGACAATCTTTCCGCGATATAGTACAATAATCCGGTCGCATATCTCAAGGGCCGATGCGACATCGTGAGTGATATACAGTATGGCAAACCCTCTTTCATCCTGTAATTTTTTTACAAGGTGTAGTATCTGCACCTGGGTCAAAATATCGAGAGCGGAAGTCGGTTCATCGAGAATCAACAATTCCGGGCGGGCTAATAAACTCCGGGCAAGAGCCACGCGCTGCCTCTGTCCGCCGCTTAGTTGCCGGGGGTATCTTTGCAATATATCATAAGATAAATTAGTAGCATCAAGAACGTCTTGAATTTTCTCAAGATCAACTTTTTTGTTTGATGAGACATCCTGAGAATTCAAAGCTTCGAGTAAAGATTGTTTAACCGACATTCGGGGATTAAGGGACGCAGTGTGATTTTGAAAAAGCATTTGTATCTTTCTTCTGATACTTTTTCTGTTGCCTGTGTCGGGAAATATATTCAACCCTCTAAAGACTATGCTGCCGCCGTCGGGATGCAGTAATCCCGTAATACATCGTGCTATTGTACTTTTACCGCTGCCACTCTCACCGAGGATGCCTACCGTTTCCCTTTGGTGAATAGTATAGGAAATTCCATCGAGGACATCCTTTCTCTGTTTCCCAAACACACGCTGCGCTTGTACCTTAAAACTACAACGTAAATCTTTCACTTCCAGTACGGACATCTTACCAACCTTTCGTTATCAATTTCTGTGAGCGGCGGCTCTTCGATCTTGCAATCATCACGGACTTTATAACATCTATTCTGAAATGTACAACCTTTCGGCAAATACATCGGGGATGGCAGACTACCGGAAAGCGATTGCGTGACAGTGGAATCAATATCTCCGGTTTTAAAATAATATTGCATTAATAATTGAGTGTATGGATGTAACGGTTGTACAAACAATTTTTCCCTGGGTGCGATTTCAACCAATCGTCCTGCATACATAACTGCCGCATCTTCAGCATATCGACGTGCAATCTCAAGGTCATGTGTGATGAGGAGTATCGACATACCCATTGTGCGTCGCATTTCGTCGAGAAAATCGAGGATGCGATACCGCAGCGTTGCATCGACCGAACTGGTCGGTTCATCTGCAATTAAAATCTTCGGCGACGGAAAAATCGCCATGACAATAAGTATCCTCTGCAGTGTACCCACACTAAGCTGATGCGGGTATGATTCCAATACTTCGTCTGGATTTTCTATGCCCGATTTCCTTAATAAATCTTGTATTTTCCTTAATTTACGAGTGCGATCCGATTTATTATTTAAATTCAATGCGTCATAAACTTGTTTTTTTATCTTTTTAACCGGATTAAATGATTGCACGGGATCCTGAAATACGTACCGTATTTGTTCTCTTCTCAATGTGCGGATTTTCTCATCGGACAACTCCAAAATGTCTTCACCGTTCACGTAAACCTTTCCCTGCACTGAAAAATTATGAGCCCCGGAAAAAAGTCTTGTCAATGCAAACGCCAGAGTCGTCTTACCACAACCGCTCTCTCCGACAACGGCAAAAATTGACCCTTTTTTAATCTCGAATGATATATCATCAACAAGCGATACCGGTTTACTTTGATTAAAAACCTGCACAGTAAGGTTGTGAACACGGAGAATATTCTGCATTATCTTTACCGATTAATGACCGGAGAAATAAATATAATTAAAATATTGATGTAAAACTTATAATTCCTTACTTTTACTAAGGATTTATTATAATAAATAACTTATTTTTTCAGAAAATACAAGAGGTCCTTCCGATGAAATATATTTACCGGTTACTACTTGTATCACTCGTCATATTCCTCATAATTTCTGGATGCACCGAAAGAACTGATCCCGACCGGCCGGATATTGTTATTATCGGTATACCGGGAGACGCCGATACGTTCAACCCGCTATTCGCAACCGGGATTACGGCAAGTCAAATCATCGACATGGTCTACCCGAGTCTCGTCCATTCTGATTTCGATCTGGAAGACGGAACGATTTCATATCACCCCTCCTTATCAAAATCGTGGGAGCATCATAATGACAATAAACATATAACATTCGATTTACGAACCGATGCAGTCTGGGAGGACGGTACACCGATTACCGCGCGGGATGTTTTCGTCACGTATAAACTTTACGGGAATCCTGAAATAGGAAGCGTCAGGCAGGATGCTCTCGAAAATTTTCTGAAAAATGCGGACGGAACTCCGGATATAGAACAAAGCATTGAGATAACCGACGACTCGACCATAACATTTAAATTTGAATCCGCATACACCGGACAATTGTTCGATGCGGGGTTACCGATACTACCTGCTCATATTTTCGAAACCATTCCCGGTGAAGAACTTCGTACTCACCCGGTAAACCGGCAGCCGGTCGGAGCAGGACCATTCAAGCTACGCTCCTGGACGCCGCAACAATCTGTTGTTCTGGAATCAAACGATTTATCCGTCCTCCCCCATCCGGCAACACTGTCCCGGCTCATATTTCAGGTTATACCGGATTATCAATCGAGAATATCACAACTCGAATCGGGAGAAATCGATATGATGGATGATATTACGGTCGAGGACGCGGAACGGATGGAGAGAAGAAGGACATCAGTTAACATCACACCTATGCCCGAGCGCAGGTATTATTTCGTCGGATGGAATAATATCGACACCGAGGCATACGCAGATTCAGAGGGACAAACGATACAACCGCATCCATTATTCGGAGACCCGGACGTCAGAACGGCGCTCACACTGGCAATCAACCGGGCAGAAATGACAAACGCATTCTTCGGTGATTATGCCCGTGAAGCCGTCGGTCCAATCCCGCCGGTCTTTCGATGGGCTTATGATGAAACATTGGAACCGCTCCCGTATGATCCTCGTCGTGCATCTCAATTGCTTGAAAATGCAGGTTGGGAGGTCGATGATAGTGGAATTTTGCGCAATGGAAACACCCGTTTTTCTTTCACAATGATGATACCGTCGGGAGATCATTTGCGATCGATGATGGCAAGTACCATCCAACAACAGTTGAGAGAAATCAATATTGAAATGAACATCGAACAGGTTGAAGGCGCGGTCTTTCTTCAAAATCTTATGCGAAAATCTTATGACGCATGGATTGTCGGATTTATGTTTCCGCTGGAACTTCAGATCGATAACCTGTGGGGCTCGGATTTTAACACTGCATATTTTAATTTTGTGTCATTTCAGGATGAAAGAGTCGATGAAATTCTTGCAAGAACGAGAGTCTTATACGACACAGATGAAGCGGCGCCGCTCTGGATGGAACTCCAGAGAATCTTTCACCAAAAGCAACCTGCGACATTCCTTTGTTGGGTAAGCAATATTGTTGGGGTACATGAGAGAGTTAAGGGTAAAACAGTCGATATTCACGGATTAACTCACCGGGCCTGGGAGTGGTATACTGATTAACGCAATTACTTGTTTCGCGAGACGATTAATAATGACTGCAATGTAATTTCCGAAAGGTTAACGGCATGATTCGTCTCATACTGGGGCGTATTGTTTCATCAATCCCTCTCATTGTCGGGCTGGTAACCATAGTATTTATTATTGTTCGATTGTTACCGGGCGATCCGATGACAATCTACATTTCGCCTGCTGTTCCGCCTGCTGTTGCTGAGCAACTACGTGCAGAATTCGGATTTGACAAATCGATTATACATCAATATGGTCGATGGATCTGGGGGGTAATGAGAGGCGAGCTGGGATTTTCTTTTACGCATCAGAGAGGCGTTGCAGAAGTAATAACATCTGCATTCCCGAATACACTCATTCTTGCCGGAACCGCTATTTTATTTCAACTTATCCTCGGTATTTCGCTCGGACTTCTCGCAGTGCGGTTTCATAAATCTTTCATTGATAAAATTGTATCGGTCGGCGGGCTGATTATCTACACCCTCCCGACTTTCTGGGTAGCTATTCTCCTTCTTTACGTTTTTTCATATACTCTCGGAATTTTTCCCTCCTCACAAATGCACTCCATCGGCGCGGATGAATTCGGAAGAATAGAATATTTACTCGACCTGTTAAAACACCTAATTCTACCCGCAACCGTATTAGCATTACCGGGTGCGGCGGCAATTGCCCGCTATTTACGGACTAACTTACTCGATGTACTTCATGAACAATTTATCATTAACGCGAGAAGTATGGGGTTAAGCGAGCGAAAAATATTTTTATCGTATGCTCTTTCGAATGCATTGATCCCGACAATTACTATTACCGGTACGACTATCGGAATACTTCTTGCGGGTGCGATCGTTACCGAAACAATTTTTTCATGGCCCGGAATGGGGCGCCTCACCGTCTCCGCTATCTTTGCACGCGATTACCCGCTCATTATCGGTTGTACTTTAGTTGCGGGTATCGTCGTAATAATCGGAAATTTAATCGCCGATATTATGTACCGTGTTGTCGATCCAAGAATCCGGACAGAGGGATTATGAAAGTTTTTGTAAAAAAATATTTCAATTTCCTGCTACTTATTTTTGGTCTTGTTGTTCTATACAGTACCTTATTTAAGTATACACTGATCAAGCAGAGTCTTATATCACTCTTCTTTACAATAATTAGCATCGCCATCTCTCCGCACAAAGCCGGTGAGTTTTGGAATCGGGCGCTCATGGAGTACTGGGTTGCCGGGCTTACCTACTTATTTCTTGTAATCGCACTACTAGTTATTATTGTAAAAATTGAAAATTTAAAAATTCTTATTTCTAAGGTTTTTACTCAACGCAACTCGGTATCGGGATTTTACGGCGTCGTTTCCTTTGTCCTCATCTCATTGTTAGCGCCTGTATTAGCGCCGGCAGATCCGTATGCACAGGGAGACCTTGCCACAACCCGGCTCTTACAACCGTTCACTCAAGGTACGATGATGATTCGTATTCCGGACGCTCCTCCCGGGTTGGAAGAGAAAAACCGGATAGAAAAAATTCGCCGTACCGCAAACAACTATCTTTTAAATCGCATCACACGATTCACCCGCTCAGATGAATATACGGCCGCTAACGAATATCACACTTCTTCGATTATTTTTATACTGGGAACCGATTCATTAGGTCGGGATGTTTTCAGCAGAATAATCTATGGTACACGTATATCGGTCGGTATCGGGTTCGCGGCAACAATAGCAGCAATGTCATTTGGAACATTTATAGGGTTACTATCGGGTTTCTTTTTCGGATTTGTCGATAAAATTTTGATGAGATTCGTCGATTTATTTATTGCAATTCCGTCTTTATTTCTCGTTATTACCCTTGTTGCTTTTTTAGGACGCTCAATAACGGTACTCATTATTATACTTGCAGCAGCGGGTTGGATGGGAACAGCCCGGTTAGTTCGGGCAGAAGTGCTTAAACTCCGCGAACGGGAATTCGTACTTTCCGCGAAACTGCTCGGTGTTTCATGGTTCGGAATAATTCGATCCCATTTAATACCGAATGTTCTGCCGGTGATTCTTACCGGTGCAATACTGCAGTTAGGAAATGTAATATTGGCGGAAGCTGCATTAAGTTTCCTCGGATTAGGGACGCAGCCGCCGATACCAAGCTGGGGGAATATCATCGGCGAGGCAACACCGTATCTGCGGATCGCCTGGTGGATTGCGATTTTTCCCGGACTTGCTCTTTCATTGTTCGTGATTTCGGCTCATCTTATTGTTGAGGGGGCGCAAGAAAAAATTCAAAGCATTTAACTATTAATATCAAAGCGAATTAATGGCTATCATCAACAAACGATGCGAGATTATTGAAAAAATCGGAGCGGGTGCTACGGGCAACGTTTTTCTCGTCAATGACACTTTTTACGAAAATGTCTCCGTTGCGTTAAAAACCATTCAGGCAGATTACATCACAGAGGAATCGCTAAAATCCCTCAAAGATGAATTTCTGACTCTTAAACAATTCGATCATCCAAACCTCGTCAAAGTATTCCACTTTGATAAAATTGTCACCTCGGATATTCCGGAATTTAAAAACGACTATTTCTTTACGCTCAGCTATATTAAAGGACAGGATCTATTTCGTGCAACAGAAAATGCTTCGATTGAATCCCTGTATGAAATCACGTACCAACTTTGCGAAGCGCTTCATTACATCCACAGACATAATTTAATTCACTTTGATATAAAACCGGAAAATATCCTTATGACCGAGGAGATGATAAGCGATGAACTTCTACCGATCGTAAAAATCATCGATTTCGGGTTTGCCGCAACTAATGTCGGTGAAGACCGACCCCCTATTCGCGGTACATTGGAGTATATGGCGCCAGAACTTCTTCGCGGCGAGTCATTCGATCACCGGGCGGATCTGTATTCTCTCGGTATGACCCTTTATCATATAATAACCCGGACGCTTCCTTTTGCAACGGATTCTTCTATTGATATAATAAAAAAACAAATTTCCGAGTTCCCCCCGCCTATTTCAGACTTCCGCCCCGATATTCCGGATGTTTTAAATACGATAGTAGTAAAACTCCTCGAAAAAGACCCGGTAAATAGGTTTCAGAATGCAAGTGATGTTATCGAACAGGTTCGAGATAAATTCCCCAGATACCACTTTTTTAAAAAACAATTATCCGATATCCCTCCCGTTAAAATTATCGGCAGAGAAGATGAAATAGGTCTTTTATCCGAACAAATCAAAAACCGCGTTACCAAATCACCGAACGGGCACGCAAATTTCATCATCGTTGAAGGGGATACCGGTATTGGAAAAACCGCTCTGTTATCCGAATTGGCAAGACGAATTGAATCAGAAGATAAAATTATTATCGAAACCCGTTGCTATGGAGAATCTTCCGCACCGTATGAACCATTTCGCAGGATGTGTAAAGAACTTCTATTTTTCCTTAAGAAAATGGAGACAACCGGCGAAAAACTTATCTCACAATATAACTCTGTTTTTGAAACGTTGGTATATGATTCATTTTCCGGGAAAGAAAGTACGCTCGCGCAAATATCAGAGGGTGTTGATTCAAAATTACGATTCCATAATATCGTCGCATCACTATTTGTGGAGTTTTCGGAACTCAAACCGTTTGTTATGTTTATTGATGACATCCATCTTGCCGATGAGTCGAGCGTTGAACTATTTCAATATATCGAACGGGCTTTGGCCGATTCTCCGGCAATTATGATAGCAACATCTCACCAGGGGAAATACGATCATCGGGTCAAAACAAGAAAAAACGGAACCGGGGTAATCTCGCTTGACGAATTTAATGAGAGTGAAATACAGGAATTTGTGGCAACCTACCTCAATAGCAAATATATTGATAAAGAAATAGTCGAAACATTACATCAGGAAGTGGGCGGCTTGCCCTATCTACTAAGAGAATTTTTGCTTCAATTTTCAGATCTCCCATCCGATAAGGCATTACGTGCTCTCAGCCAAGCACTTAAGGACCCGGACAGGTTTCCACGTACTATAACTCAATTGTATCAAAATAAAATCGATCAGGGAACGCCGGAGGAAAATAATCTGCTTGCCATACTCAGTTGTTTTTCTACTCCCCTGGATAATTCGTCGTGCAAAAAGATTAGCCCATATTCACCCGAAAGAACCATCCAATTCATCAACAAACTTACACGAAAAGGGTATTTAAAGGCAACTGATGAAGGAACAAAGTACCTTTTTGCTCAACGCCGATTTCAACAATTCATCTATGACTCAATCGGTGATGAAAAAGAAGGACTACATCATCTCATTGCCGAATCTCTCGACCAAATATACACAAAAAAAGCAACCGATCAATCCAAACACATTGCATATCACTATAGAAAATCGGGTGATATACAAAAGGCGGTTCAACATTATTTAGCTGCTGCCGAATATGCAATTTCTATTTTTGCAATTAATGAATATACTCAGCTTCTTGAAATTTGTCTTGAATTGCAAATTGAAGACGAGGGCTTGATCCGGAATATAATGGAAAAATTAGGCGAGGGATATATCCTTCTCGCTGATTATGGAAAAGCAGAAAAAATATTCAAACAACTACTGGAGCATCCGGATTTATCTGATTCTACAAAATTACCTTATCTTAAATCATTGGGGATTGCACAAATTAGATTAGGACATCTCGACAACGCGACACAAACTCTTATGGAAGCTTCGGCATTGGCGTTATCCATCCCGGATCAAATTGAGCTTGAGAGCGAATTAGTATCCATAGAAATTATGCGCGGAAATTATTCCGAAGCCAATCGACGGTGTATAAAATTGCTGGAAGAATTCAGTGAAGCAAAATCCTCCCCCGAATTGAGCACTCTCTACAATAAAATGGGAATCATCAACTTTTATCAAACCAATTACGACGACGCATTACAACATTTCTCCCGCTCTCTACGCATATTGAAAAAACTAAAACTAAAAGATAAACTGATCGTTCCCTATTTGAATCTCGGTAACGTCTCCAGTAGTCGGGGAAATTATCAGGAGGCGGAATATTATTGGAATGAAGCTCTCACACTATGTAAAGAGATCGGCAACGTACAACAAGAGGCGCAAATTCATAATAATTTAGGTATTGCCGCTTATCAACAAGAAAAATACAATGAATCAATCACCTATTATAAAAAAGCCCTGAACATATTCAGAAGGATCGATAATATACCCGGTGAAGCACTCTGTTTGTTAAATCTCGGAGAGGTCTATTTAGCGATATCCGAATTCCAGAATTCTCTTTCGAATTTGCAACAATGTCTCGATATTAACGATTATTTGCAAGATAATCAGGGACTTACCGAAAGTCACCTTCACCTTGCAACTATTTTTCTTCAAATCGGGGATTCGGAGCAAGTGCGTTATCATCTTGACAAAGCCGGACGTATTATTGAGGACGCTGGAATTAACACTCAACGGGGCATATTTTTATTACTTTCGGGTAAATTTGAAGGATATCGAAATAATTACGAAGCAGCAAACGACTTCCTCACCCAAGCTCAATCTTTCTTTGAAACAACCAACGATTTAAAACAACATTATGCAACATTACTCGAACTTGCCCGCATAGAAAGATATCTGGGAAATTATACAAAAGGTACAAAATTACTGAATGATGTAATCGCTTATTGCAACAAAGAGAATTTGACCTGGATGCGCGCCGAGGCGTTATTTGAATTGGGTTTGCTTGCCCAGGAACATAAAGCCGATGAAAGTTTTAATCCTCTGAATTATTTTAATAATTCGTTCAAAATTATCCGGGATCAGCACGTGTCGGATTTAACCTGGAAAGTGTGTTATCACATCGCGAAAGAATACTTAAAACGAGGATTAAACGCCAAGGCAAAAAAGTATCTTTTACTTGCAAAAAAAATTCTCGATTATTTTGTTGACTCATTTACCGACAGGTCGATACGACTACATTTTCTGAATAATCATCGTCGCAGAGAAACGATCGAGGAAGTTGCTTCTATTCTTAAAAAAATCGGATAAATTGTAATATGATAATACATCGCGATGTAACATTATGTTACAATTAAATGGTTTGTAAAAACCGTTCCCACCGTGAATTATTCCTCTAACTGCATAAATAACAAATATATACAAAGAACAATACGCACCCATTATTATCTGGCACGATTATTGTGATTTCTACAAATGTAACTTAATTAACATCAACAAATAAAATGATGGGGGAAACAATGTTACAAAAATCTTTTCCAATCTTCTTACTTGCCGGACTTATATTTTTCTTCGCCGGCTGCAGTGATTTTGCGAATCCAGTAGGAGTGGAGGAACAAAGTCAACCTAAAGGGCTTAATTTCCTAACACTGCCCGATCCAGGTGCGTTCTTTAAAGCTATGGAAACATCTACAACCATCAGCCCGCAGACCGGCGGTGAGCTGAAGCTTGAATATTCTCAAGGTCAGGGCAGCGATAAGGTTGATATTAACATCACTTTACGGTTCGACCCCGGTTCGGTTTCCGAGGAAATTGAGGTCTCCATGAGTGTCGATCAGGACATATTGTTGACAAACATCGACATCACATTTGGACCTTCTGGCTCGGAATTTTTGAAACCGGCAAAACTATCGGTCAATACCAAAGGGCTTGATCTTTCGGATATCCCTTCCGATGCTGAAATACGTCTCTATTATGACAACAACGGTACTTGGGAAGAAATAGAAGCAAACATGGTACGCCATAATGTCGATCTGGGACAACTGCAATGCACTAACGGTAAAATACCGCATTTTTCACGATATGCATTTGCATTTTAATAAATAGCAAAGACCAGCTAACCTATTTCACCCGAAGGAATCAATGCAAAGTTATAACAATAACTCAAAGCAGATAAAATTCGAAGAGGAACTCAGCAATTTGCTGACTCGATATTGTTCTGATTCTCTCGTACGCAGAATTCAATCAGACAAGAAAGAGATCCCAATCATCGAAAAAAGAATACATCAGACCTCAAAAGATCAAAACGGGCATACAAATATAAATGAAGATCTGATATACGGATTTCATCTCGACACTATTATTGCCAGATGTGAAGATGAGGTATCCCCTCCCGAATATCCTGCACTTCTCAATGAAATAGGATCCCTTTGTAAACGCTTCGGAAAATACGAAAAAGCCAAAGAAATTTATCATCGAGTTTTGCTCTCACTAAACGGTGACACCCGTTATGCAAAACAAAAAGGGATAGCTTTATTAAGAAGATCGGAGATTTTCATTCGCCAGGCAGAATGGGAATTTGCACTCGCCGACCTCAAACTGAGCAAGCAGAATTTTTTCGATGCACGGTACGACGATGGAATCGGCTACGTTGAAAATAGTCTCGGTATTTTGTATGCCGAAAAAGGGGAACTGAAGAAAGCCATTCATCACTGGAAAAATGCACACGCAATATTTGAAGATGTGAACGATGAGATGACAGCGGCAGTGCTCATGAGCTTGGGAATTGCCACTAATATTGCAGGTGAATGGAATGAAGCACTCAGTTATTATCAACGGGCGCTCCCGAAATTTGAGCAGATAGGTTCCATGTCCAGACTGGCAGAACTTCATCATAATATAGGTATGACGTTCCTATCGAAAGGAAACATCGAATCCGCCATCAATCAATTCGACGAAAGTCTTTCATACTCAGGCCAACAATTTTATCAGTCATTGATGGGATTATCCTATCTTGGTAAGGCAGATGCGTATGTACGTAAAGGCGATTACAGTACTTCGATGTTGTTTGTTCAGAATGCCCTCGATGTCTTCAGAAAATTAAACGACCATCTCAGTATTGCAGATACTTATAAAATCAAAGGGGTGATTCATCGAGAAACGGAGAATGCGGAGATAGCAGAGGTTTATCTGAAAACAAGTATTCGTTTGAACGAACTCTACCAGTGCGCTCTGGGCCTTGCCGAATCGCTTTACGAGCTTGGCATATTATACAAACAGCGTTCGGAAAAGGAAAAAGCAATACATGTGTTCAAAAAAGCATTAGAAAATTTTCAAAAAGCAGGCGCTTATCACAATGAAAAAGTAGTAAGAGAAGACTTAGCATCAACCCTCGAATAACACGTAAAGAAACCTTTCTTTATATACTCCTCACAGAATCATTACACTCTGTAAAAATTACAGCGTATTATAGGTAATATTTACCGGGTGAAAAAATTACCTGTTGATCAGTTTATTTAATTGCCATATAGATACCTACCGGCTGGTTTTTTCCAGATTGAAATTTTCAATCTCTCTGGCATCATGTTTGTTGATACTATACGTGTATTAATATTTGGAATTTATTCTACACTTCTGATGCGAGGAGAAATATATCTATTACTAACGGTTCATACAAAATAGGAGCATTATCTTCGCCTGAAATGGCGTCGGTAATCAATGAGCTGCTTTCACCACTCGAGAACATTCAGGTCGAAACTTTGTCACGATCGCTCCAAGAGGAACATCCACACCTGATTATTTTTGAGTCATCGAACACCAGTGATGGAACGCAGGATCAATTGCTATCCTTTCTGCGGGAATGCAACGACAATATTCCGGTGATTGCAGTGACAAATAAACCGAATTACCAAAAAGCCATTGGATTACTGCGAGCCGGACTTAAAGATTATATAAATCTGTCAAATGAAAAATCAAAACTGTACCGTCAGGTCGAATCATATTTTAAAGCATGGCAAAAAGAGCAGGAGAAAAAAGCATTTCGGGATTTCACTAAAAACACCTACGATTTTAGTCAGATCATTGGAAATTCTCCGCACATACAACAAGTTTTGGATATACTTAAAAAGGTTATCGACACCGAAAACGTTACGGTTCTAGTCAGAGGTGAAACCGGCACCGGAAAGGAATTGATCGCTAAAGCCATCCATTATAACAGCAGTAACAGTAAAAATCCATTTGTAGAGATCGCTTGCACCGCAATTCCCGATACGTTACTCGAATCCGAACTATTCGGTTATGAAAAAGGCGCTTTCACCGATGCAAGAGACAAAAAAGCCGGCCTTTTTGAGATCGCCGGGAAAGGAACGATTTTTCTTGATGAGATTGGCGATATTACTCCGGTGATTCAATCAAAACTTCTCAAAGTTATTGAGGAAAAAAAATTCCGGCGGTTAGGAAGCTTGCAGGATATCCCTGTGCATGCACGTATTATATCGGCTACGGGAGTCAACCTGGAACAAATGGTAGATGCAGGAAAATTCAGGAGAGATTTATACTACCGGCTCAACGTCGTTCCTATCGAACTTCCGTCGCTACGCCAGAGAAAAGAAGATATCCCGATTCTCGCAAATCACTTTCTTCAGCAATTCAATAAACAATACGAAAAAGAAGTCGATGGATTTTCTCAGGGAGCAATTGATTTTCTGACAGAGTATTCATGGCCCGGCAACGTACGGGAGCTAAAACATAGTATCGAGCGAGCGGTATTGTTAGTTGAACATGGCTTTATCGAAGATACTCATTTTTCGATTAAGAATAACTCAAATACAATTGATAAAAAGCAATCCCATACGGATAACAATAACTATATCACCTTTAATTTACCGATAGCGAACGCGACTATGGAGGATGCAGAACGTCAATTAGTCAAAAAAATATTACATCACACACGGGGGAATAAGACCAATGCGGCGCAGATAATGAAAATATCGCGTCCGAAACTCGATAGAATTATTAAACGAAATCAAAAATATTTACAATAATTATTTCCTTACGTTTATCTTACGGTCAATGGTATGGAACTAAAAGAACTATTAACAGATGAAGAACTATCCGCAGATTCCGGCAAAGAATTAATCAACAGTAAAAGCCGGGTACAGGATCTCGAATTAATATTAAATGTAGTTAAAACCATAAACAAGTCCCTTATACTCGAAGAAGTATTACAGCTTGTTTTGGATAATGCAATTAAAGTAGCGAAAGCCGAGCGGGGATTCTTAATTCTGAAAAATGAAGACGGGAAATTACAATGTGAACTTGCAAGAGATGAAAAAGGAAAACCACTTCCTGAAGACGCATACCAAATCAGCGATACAATTGCTCACGATGTTTTTACAACAGGAGAATCGATTTTTATTGAAAATGCCCAGACCGATCATCGATTCGAACAGCGAAAAAGCATCAAATCGCTACGATTGCAAACTATAATCTGTTCACCATTGGTTGTTCGCAGCGAAAAAATTGGCGTCATCTATGTAGATAGTCGTTCCATTAGGTCGATTAATCAAGATGAGATAGTCGGCATTTTTGAAATCCTTGCAGGACAGGCAGCCATTGCAATAAAAAATGCACAATTATACAATAAGTTACAGAAAGCATTTCAGGACGTGCAAATAGCAAGCGAACAGCTTATCAAATCCGACCGGATGGTCTCCAGAGGTAAAATGGCGGCGGAGATCAGTCACGAATTGAAAAACCTTGTTAATGTGGTGCTTTTACAATTACAATACTTCGAAAATTCGATGTCAACGAATCCATATTTGGGGTCCTCGATTGAAAGTCAAAGATTGAAAAATTCAATAGCTTCCGTTCAGCGGATCGGTGAATTTGCTCAAGGATTGCTCGATTCCGCACCAATGAAATTAGAGAAAAAACCCGGCAACATCAACGAGAAGATTAAACAAACGGTTAAATTTATTAGAACATTAAAAAAATATAAAAATGCGAACCTCGAAATATCGCTTGATGAAAAAGTCCCTATATTTTCATTCGATGAAAAACAAACTCATCAGGTACTGCTCAATCTGTTAAACAATGCAGTCGAAGCATACGAGGAAGCTACGATAAAAATTAAAACGAAATATATTCCGTCTAAAAACATTGTACAGATTGTAGTAAGCGACAACGGCCCCGGTATTGAAAAAGGAGTATTAAATAAATTGCTGGTAAGCAAAATTACAACCAAACCCGACGGCCATGGGTACGGATTACCGATTTGTAGAAAGATAATAGAAAATCATGGCGGAACTATGGAAGTCGAATCGGCGGTGAACAAAGGCACCACATTTTTTATGACTCTGTCTGCAAAATCGTCCGACACCAAGAAGTAATAATTTACATACACATCCATTCCGATATTTACCACTCATTTATTCTATAAATAGTATACACACTTTAAATAATATTTGAGACAAAATTGTAATATCTACAATTTACACTGAAAA
>PWYR01000070.1 GCA_003567775.1 Ignavibacteriales bacterium
ACTTTTTTTAATTAACATCCAAATGACCATTTAACTGAATTCTGAAATAGTATAAGAATCTTGATACATCGCACAATGCATCGTAAGAAACACGGTCAACTGTAAATTGCATACTATATCTGTGTTAATCAGAACACAGAAATGTGTTTCTATACACACAATCATAGTTTATAGTTTAAACAATTTCTTCCCACACTCATTTTATTTACCATTGTACGGATTGGCACAATCTTTGAACTACTAACAAAGTGATACTCGCAACTATCGATTTCAAATCGGATAACTTTATATCAGGTATAGCTTTGATAAAATACAAAATGATTTTGCAACTATGTCATTTCAGTAGGACTACTTTTTGGTATATGATCTACCGGTGATATATAACGGAGTGTTTGTCCCCGTATGCTGCAAGACAGGGAGTACTGCAGCGGGATACAAGCACCCCGCCCATTTGATTTTCCCGCCAAATATCCTTTAATTTATCCATTCCAAATATAGAGTTAAATATCATCGTAAAATAGTATATGGACGACTTCCAAACCATCGAAGTAACCGCCGATCCGTGGACTGTATTTGCATTCCTGTTTTATCTTATGCTTATGATAATTATCGGCGTGTATTCAGCGCGATTTTCATCAAGCGGTATCGGTGAGTTCTTTATAGGCGGTCGTAAGATGAAAGGTTTTGTGGTTGCGCTGAGCGCGGTGGTATCGGGTCGAAGCGCATGGCTCGTGCTCGGTGTTACAGGTATGGCGTACGTGCAGGGTCTCTCCGCCGTCTGGGCGATTGTAGGTTACACCGTGGTTGAATTATACATGTTTATCTACGGGGCGAAGCGATTACGCCGGTATACCGAGCGGCTCGATAATGTAACCGTGCCCGATTTCTTTGCCGCGCGATTTCGCGATTCGAGCAACATGCTTCGCGTTGCTTCGGGGATCGTGATCATCATCTTTATGGTTATTTACGTTGCGGCACAGTTTGATGCGGGTGGAAAAGCGTTCGCTTCGTCGTTCGGGTTCTCAAACCACACCGGGGTGCTGATTACCGCATTAATTGTATTGTTATATACGCTGGTCGGGGGATTTCTTGCAGTATCGCTTACCGATGTTGTACAGGCAATCTTTATGATCGTTGCGCTCGTTATTATGCCGGTGGTTGCGGTTTTTAACTACGGGGGATTTACCGATATACTGAGAGATACTGCATCGCTCGATGCGCTGATGATTGATCCTGTCGCCCTCGGTATCGGGGGAATGATCGGCTATATCGGCATCGGACTCGGGTCGCCGGGCAATCCGCATATACTTGCACGGTATATGTCGATCGATGACCCGAAGCAATTGCGAATTTCGGCCGTTATCGCGACAGTCTGGAATGTATTAATGGGATGGGGCGCGGTGATGGTCGGCATTGCCGGACGGGCATATTACCCCGATGTTGCAATGCTGCCTGCCGGTGATTCGGAAAATCTTTATCCGTTACTGGCGCAATCGCATCTTCATCCGGTTATTTTCGGTTTTGTATTAGCTGCAATCATCGCTGCGATCATGTCAACGGCAGATTCGCAACTTCTTGTGGGCGCCTCCTCCTGTGTACGCGACATATATCAAAGAATGATCCTGAAAGGAAAAGAGCTCACCCAAAAACATCTGGTTCTGGTGAGCAGGATCGTCATCGTTATACTGGTAATTCTGGCGCTTGGATTGCGCGAAGCGGCAACCGATCTCGTTTTCTGGCTGGTTCTGTTTGCATGGAGCGGACTCGGGGCGTCATTCGGTCCTCCTTTGATTCTTAGTCTCTTTTGGGAGCGGGCGACCAAATGGGGCGTACTTGCCGGATTGATATCCGGGACGGTAGTAACGATCGTCTGGAACCAGACAGCGTACCTGAGTGAGATGATGTATGAGCTTATTCCCGCTTTTATTATATCCACGCTTGCGGTGATTATCGTGAGTTTTTTGACTGAAGCGCCGAAAGGAGTTCGCGAGGAGCTTGCATTGATGAAACCGCGCTATAAACGTCACGCGGGTGCATTGCGAAATTCCCGTTAAATTGTTAATTTACATTGCTTAAGCAATATTGATCCAATACCGTAACCATATCTATGAAGGAGAGACGTACGTGCTATGAAGAAACTTCTCGTTTTAGTAATACCCATATTAATTATATTCTTACTTACCGGTTGCACCCGGTATCATGCAGGGACAGTTGTAGCCACTATCGATAACCAACCGTTAACGTTGCAGGATTACGAAGCCACTTATGCCCGATTGAACGGAGGACGGGAACAGGGTGAGAAAGCTACGATTGAAGAGTTGGAAGAATTTCTCGATCTGCTTGTTAAATTCAGAATGAAAATCAGGGATGCACACGATTCCGGTTTATTAACCGACCCTGATATCCAGGCGGAGCTTGAGGAATACCGGGTAACGCTCGCTGCTGCATTTCTTATTGAGCGAGAACTCGTGGAGCCGGCTCTCCGGGAGATGTATAAAAGACGAACCGAAGAACTCAGGGCACGTCATATCCTCATACGAACCCCGCAAAACCCCGAGCCGGAAGATACCTTGCGCGCATATCAAAAAGCTATTGAGATTATAGAAAAACTCGATCAAGGTGAACCCTTCGGCGAGTTAGCGTTAGAGTACTCGGAAGATCCGGGTGTACAAAATAACCACGGCGATCTCTATTATTTTACCGGCGGTATGATGGTAAAACCGTTTGAGGATGCGGTATACCGTCTCGAGGTCGGCAAATATACCCGCGAACCTGTCCGTACGCAGTTCGGTTATCATATAATAAAACTGAGCGATAGAAAACCCGCTCCCGGCAGTATTCGCGTTTCGCACATTATGACATTTGCACAACAAGGGGTCTCTCCGGAAGATACATTGAGAGCATATAATCAAATTCGTGATCTCTTCTCTAAATTGCAGGAGGGTGCGGATTTTGAAGAACTGGCCATAGAATACTCGGAGGACAGGCAGAGTGCAGAGCGAGGCGGCGACCTCGGGACGATCCAACGCCGGTCGCTTCCGCAGGATTTCGAAAATGTTGCTTTTACATTACAACCCGGAGAAATATCCGATATAGTACGTACTCAATTTGGATATCATATTATTAAAGTGACGGATACACAGCCATTACAATCCTATGAGGAAATGAAAGATAATCTGCGGCGGCAGTATCAGCAAAGATATATGCAGGACGATCACGATAAATTTGTTTCATCGTTAAAAAAGAAATACGCGCATCAACGACACGATAATAACATTGAGACGTTTATCGCCGCCGTCGATTCGCAGTGGTATGCCGATACTAACGCATGGCACGATTCACTCGATGTATCGGTGATTGATTTGCCTTTATTTACCATAGCGGGTGAAACAATAACTGCAATACAAGCGGCGTTGCGAATTCAGAAATATCCGGAATTCACCGGCAGGCGGTTGATACCGAATCAATTGCGTGATATGCTCGACCGGGTGGAAGAGATGGGACTTATTTATAAAGAAGCAGAAAATATTGATGAAAGATATCCTGAATTTGCCGATCAATTAGATGAATACCGGGACGGGATTCTCATGTACTATATTGAACAGAAACGAGTCTGGGAAAATATCGACCGTTCGGAAGAACGGCTCCGGGAATATTATGAGGAAAATAAAGAACGCTACACATTCCCCGACAGGGTTAATGTATGTGAGATCGTCGTTCGGAGTGATAGTCTCGCCCGGGAAATATATCAAAAGGTAAGTGCAGGAGAGGATATGGAAGAACTTGCTGAGCAATATACCGTCAGATCGGGCATGAAACGACAGCGGGGAGTAACCGGAATGATCGATGCTGACCGGGATGATTTGGCGAAACGCGGATTTGCGCAAAAGGTCGGAGAAGTGAGCGAGCCCTTTAAGATCGGCAATAACTTTGCAATCGTGAAAACCCTCGATCGT
Organism: Ignavibacteriales bacterium; assembly: GCA_003567775.1. Lineage (GTDB taxonomy): Bacteria > Bacteroidota > Ignavibacteria > T3Sed10-11 > T3Sed10-11 > T3Sed10-11. Next base: position 3,957 of record PWYR01000070.1, read on the forward strand.
GATCCTGCACGTATAAAAACGTTTGATGAAGCGCGGGCGCAGGTTACCGGTGAATATCAGGATATGATGGCAAAGAAGATCGAACAGGAGTGGATAGAAAACCTCCGGCAGCGGTACCGTGTATCGACGTTCCCGGAAAATTTGGAAGAGGCATTTATACCGGAGGAGCAATGATACGTGGATGGAAGGTAGTGTTGAAGGGATTTCTTATTTGCATTGTATTCATTAACGGATGCGAACGTAAAGATCAACCCGAAGATTATGTAGCGCGTGTAAATGACGAGTACCTAACCCTTGAAATGATCATTGAACGATTGGATGAATCTCACGGTATGAATGAAGTGATGATCCGGGAATATGTTAATCAGTGGTTGACAACTGAAATGCTCTTTCAGGAAGCACGGCGTCGCGGGCTTGATCGCGACGACCGGGTTTTGAAACCGCTAAGAGACGTAAGACGGCATCTTGCGATTAATGCCTTGTTGGAAGAAGAGGTCTATACCGAAAATTACCCTGAAGTAACCGATGAACAGGTCGAAGCATATTTTGAGGAACATACAGACGAGTTCACCGCCGATGCCCCGATAGTGGAGATTAGCTATGTGTTATTTGAACAACGAACTGCCGCGACGGTATTCCGGAATGCGGTCGTTCAGGGAACCGATTGGGATACCGCATTGGATAACATTCTTTATAACGAAAGCCACGCTGAAAACGTAATTCAGATCGGTGAGCGGTACTACTATCGTGAACGGGATTTATATCCGCTGGAAATCTGGCGCGCTGCCCGGCAACTCGGCGCCGGGGGAGTATCCTTCCCGGTGGCGACTTCGGATGGTTTTTATATCGTGCGGCATCATCGTACAATTCAAACCGGAAACCCCTATCCCATCGATTATGTCTCGAACGAAATTCGTGAAAGACTTGTTATAGAACAACGTCAGGAGCGTTATGAGCAACTTTTGCTCGACCTCCGCCGCAGGTATCCGATTGATATTATGTTTGATGGTCAACCGATTGAGGATGTTGTACAATAAAAATGATAATCAATTTTCAATAATTAAGAAGAAAGAGGGATCGGCTGTATGAGGAGTACATTAGTTTTTTTATTTATATTTTTTGTGGGGTTCGGTTTGTATCCGGCGCAATCGCAGGATATCGCCGATCGGATTATTGCCGTTGTCGATGACGAAATAATTCTCCAGTCCGAGCTGGTAAATCAGGCGCAAATGTACGCTATGCAAAACCGGATCGATGAAAGACAAATTCCGATGCTCAAAGAGCAATTGCTCGAAAGCATGATAAACAAACGACTGCTGCTCGCGAAGGCGATTCGGGATAGTATTGTCGTTTCCGATGCGGAGGTACAGCAAGAATTGGAAGGTCAATTGCGTCAATTCGAACAAACATACGGATCGCTCGATCGTGTGGCAGAACAACTGGGGATGAGCATACCGCGTTTACGACGTGAAATGCGGGACGATATACGAAAAGAATTGCTCGTGCAGCGATTACAAAATCAAAAAATGCAAACGATTAACGTAAGCCCTCGTGAGGTGCGGAATTTTTACGAAGAATATCGGAACGAATTACCGCCGGTGCCCGAACAGGTTGAGGTTGCTCATATTTTTATGATCCCCGAAGAGGATGAAAATGTCCGGGCAAACGCTTTTGCACGCGCGGAACAGATTCGCGATAGCGTCCTGTCCGGTGGAGATTTTGAAGCTCTGGCAAGAGAACACTCCGTCGATACCGGCACTGCCGAACGCGGCGGCGAACTCGGTTGGGTGCGGCGTGGCTTATTCGTGCCTGAATTTGAAGAAGCGGTTTTTTCGATGTCTCCCGGTGAGGTGTCCGATATTGTGGAAACGCAATTCGGTCTTCATATTATTAAGCTTGAAGAACGGCGGGGCGATTCGGTCCGTCCGCGTCATATCTTAATACGTATTGAACGAAGTGAAGAAAGCGACCGCCCGACTATTGAAAAGCTGCAGGAACTCCGGCAGCGGGTGATGAACGGTGAATCGTTTGAGGAGTTGGCAATGGAATACTCGCAGGATGCAGATACAGCGCCGTTCGGGGGAACGCTCGGGAACGTTCCGCTGGAGCAACTCGAACCGGATATCCGCCGCGTCGTCGGTGAATTGCAGGAGGGGCAGATTAGTGAACCGTCGCGCATTAATCTCGATGATGACTACGGTTATTCTATCATTAAATTAATTACACGAATTCCTGAAAGTGAAATAGAGTTTAATCGCGATTACCATTTCCTTGAACGGTTTACAATGCAATATAAAATGGAAATTGAATTCGAAAAGATGATTGAGGAATTACGTGAAGAAATATACTGGGAAAAAAAGTTGTAATGAGAGGAATACGTGACTAAAAAGAAAGATGATGTTCAACTGGCAGGTGAAGTTACAAAAGCATATAACGACGTTAAAAAAGAAATAGCGAAAGTTATAGTCGGACAGGAAGAAATTATCGATCAGTTGTTGATAAGCTTGCTTGCGCGGGGGCACTGTCTGCTGATCGGGGTGCCGGGATTAGCGAAGACACTCTTAATTAAAACCCTTGCACAGGTATTGGATCTTACATTCTCCCGTATTCAGTTTACGCCGGATCTCATGCCGAGCGACATCACAGGCACCGAAATTATTGAAGAAAATGTTTCTACCGGGGAAAAACATTTCCGTTTTATCGAAGGTCCGGTATTTGCCAATATAGTTCTCGCCGATGAAATAAACCGTACACCCCCGAAAACACAATCGGCGCTTCTTGAAGCAATGCAGGAGCATCGCGTGACGGCTGCCGGCAACACCTATATCCTGGAAGAGCCGTTCTTCGTTCTTGCAACACAAAATCCGATAGAGCAGGAAGGAACCTATCCTTTGCCCGAAGCGCAGCTCGACCGGTTTATGTTCAATCTATGGCTCGATTATCCCTCCCAAAAAGAAGAAGTTGAAATTGTCAAGACAACTACCAGCATGTATGAAGCCGAATTAAAACAGGTTCTGAATGCAGAGCAGATCATACAGTATCAAGACCTTGTACGCAAGGTGCCGGTTGCCGATAATGTTATTCAATTTGCCGTTGATCTGGTAAGCATTACGCGACCGGGTGCAAACGGATCTCCCGATTTCATAAAAAATTGGCTGAGTTGGGGCGCCGGACCCCGCGCATCGCAATTTCTCATTCTCGGCGCCAAGGTTCGTGCATTATTGGAGGGTCGCCACACGCCGGACATAGATGATGTACGAACAATGGCAGGTCCCGTACTTCGACACAGGATCGTAACCAATTTCAATGCCGAAGCGGATGGCGTAGCCCCTATTCATATAGTGCAAAAACTCCTTGAAGTCGCTAAAGACTGATGATTCTCCCCGCACTGACCTTTTTTGCAGGAGCAATTCTTCTCTATATCGGAGCTGAGGGACTTGTACGGGGCTCTATTCATATCGCCAAATCACTTTCAATAAGACCGGTTGTCATCGGTTTAACGGTGGTTGCTTTCGGAACATCGGCGCCGGAGTTTATAGTAAGTCTCATTTCTGCTCTCGGCGGGAGCAGCGATATCGCTCTCGGGAACGTTGTCGGGAGCAATATAGCAAATATCGGGTTGATACTCGGAATAGCCGCATTTCTCCGGCCGGTTGACATTGATAAACAATCCCTCATAATTTACTATCCAGTTCTGCTTATATCATCGGGAGTGCTGTATCTGTTTGCGCTGCAAGATGCGATTGGTTTCTTTCACGGGATTTTTCTGTTGATCGGCATAATATCTTTTACGTGGTATCTTATTCAAAAAACCGATAAAGAACAGGTAGGTAATCGATTTTCAAAAACAGAGAAAGAGTACACTCAAAAAAATAATAATCCGGTGAAATTGCCGCATGTTTTATATGTAATTGCCGGGGCAGTCTTGCTTGTCGGCGGGTCGCATCTTATGGTCAAATCGGGTATAACGATTGCGCGTGCATTGGGTATATCTGAATTTGTTATCGGAATAACGCTTGTAGCGATTGGTACATCCCTTCCCGAACTTGCCGCAACAATCGTAGCGGTTGTGAAAAGAAACACCGGCATCATACTCGGAAACATTATCGGCAGCAATATTTTTAATGTTCTCTTTGTGATCGGTGGAGTATCGGTTATTCATCCCATATTTGTCGAGATTTCGTCGAGAGTGTTTGAGTTTCCCGTGATGATTGCTTTTTCAGTAATACTTTTTATTTTTATGAAATCGGGTTTTGTCGTTAACCGGACGGAGGGAATTATTCTTCTGGCAGGGTATTTTGTTTTTTTAGCTTTTCTTTTTTGACAGGATGGACGGGATTAACACGATAATTTAATAGATAGTTTTTTTAGATCATCGGGGTCATGTATATCAAAATTATAATCATCACCTTTGGGAGGTCCAATTGATGAAATACAGGGATTTAACCGAAACGATAATCGGATGCGCCTATAAAGTTTATAAGTGTTAATTTAATCTTGACAGTCCTGTTATCCTGTCTATAAAAATATCAACAATAGAGTACTACAATAGGTAGATGGTACACTCACTGATAATATTTACCATATTAATGCTGACTACGTTTTCGCTTGAAAGTCAGAATCATCAACGGTACTGGATATTCTTTACCGGTGAGGACAATGCACCTCTTTCTGACATCCACGTCAAGGAAGTTCGTACCGTCACCGATTCAATAACGGTCCGGTCGCAGTGGCTGAATGCCGTTTCGGCGCCGGCAACTGCCGACCAACTCGAAACAATCCGCACATTTCCGTTTGTAAAATTCACCCAACCCGTTGCCCGGATGGCTCGCCCGCAACCGGTCCCCGAACCGCGTGAAACCGACGATCTGCAAAGGCAATATCTAACTGTAGATACCTACTACGGAATATCCGGGACACAAATCGAAATGCACCGGATCGATGTTCTTCATAAAGCAGGTGTAACCGGCGAAGGCGTCATCATCGGCTTTCTTGATACAGGATATGATTGGGAAAGACACACAGCGTTGAAAGATGCAAGGGTTATCGCAGAGCGCGATTTTGTCGCTGAACATTTTAGCGAAGATCAATTGCCGTCAAGTCATTATAATCACGGCACGTTGGTTTTTTCCGTTGTCGCGGGTTATGATCCGGGCGCATTCATTGGGGTTGCGCACAATGCTCAATTCCTGCTTGGCGCAACCGAAGATATCCGGTCGGAAACACCTATCGAAGAGGATTTCTGGGTTGCCGGTATTGAATGGATGGATGAAATGGGAGTGGATATCGTTTCGACTTCGCTCGGTTACAGTACTTTCGATTCTCCTTATGAGAACTACACACCCGGGGATATGGACGGCAGGACGGCGGTAACCACCATTGCAGCGGATCGTGCATTTGAGCGGGGAATACTGGTGGTTGCATCCGCCGGTAATTCGGGGAATACCGACTGGCGCATTATCACCTCGCCGGCAGACGGTGAGTATGTTGTTGCTGTCGGCGCCGTCGATGCGTTTGAAAATATTGCTTCTTTTAGCTCACGCGGTCCTTCTGCCGACGGACGGATTAAGCCGGATATTTCTGCAATAGGCGTTACGGTTGCCGGAGCGCAGGTGGGAACGTCGGGATATAGATTTGCATCGGGTACGTCACTTTCAGCGCCAATAGTATCGGGAGCGGCTGGATTGATACTTTCCGCTCGCCCTGACCTATCCGCAGACGAGTTGCGTAATGCGTTGCACATGGGCGCCCGCCGTGAAGGCGAGCCCGATAATACATATGGATATGGCATACTCGATGCACCCCCCGCACTCGCTTTCCCGGTAAAGAGAGTTGTAACCGGTGGGTTACCTGCGATAGAAACTTTTTTAACTGCAAAAGACGGTCTTGTCGAAGAAACCGTTTCGCTGCATCTGCGCACCACAAGCGATCCCGATTATTATATCTATCCGTTTACTATTTCTGCACCGTCTATTCAAACGACAGCCGGGTTGTACCGGCACATCCTGAGCGACCGGTATCGGGGACAGACCGTGCGATTCGTAATAACTGCGAGAGATAGTTCGGGCAATATAATCCGGCATCCCCGCAGCGTATCTCAAGAATTTTTTCTCTCGCCGGTGCATGATCTTATCACCGTTACCGAACGGATTATTCCCGATCGATTTGTGCTTCACCAAAATTTTCCGAATCCGTTCAACGACCGTACGGTCATCCGTTTCGAGTTGCCGGATGATGGTCACGTTGTTGTCAGGGTATACGATGTACTCGGCAGGCAGGCCGCTTTATTGACCGATGAATTCTATCTGGCGGGAATTCACGAAGTAACCTGGCAGCCGTCTGTTCAGTCGAGCGGTTTGTATTTTTATACAATACGATACGGCGATCGAACCGAAACGGGTAGGATGATATATCTTCGTTAATTTTTGTGGTTTTCTTCCTTGAAATACTCAGGGTAGTGTTTTTTAGCGCAATCGGGACAGACGCCGTGACTAAAATTCGCTTTGGAATGCTCTTTAATATACGCCTCAACCTGATGCCAGTAACCGCTGTCATCTCTGATATCTTTACAAAATGCACATATCGGTAATAATCCGCTGAGCGTTTTTACTTTGTTTAGTGCTTCCTGTAATTCGGTTATGAGCCGTTCACGTTCAAGCTCGGTTTCTTTTAATTTTGTAATGTCCGTGATGGCGGTAATGATTGCCGTTATTTGATTGTTATAATCGAGCAGCGGGGCGGCATTCACGGACAAATATACTTTTCGACCGTCGGGATGTTCGATCGCGTGTTCAAGTCCATACACCGGCCTACCTGTCATCATTACCTGACTGTACGGCAACTCTTTTTCGGTGAGCGGGTCGCCGTCGACCGTAGATAGTTTATACGCCGGATCATTGTAATATTGTTCTTTTGAGTGCAAACGTTTTAATCCGAATATCTGCTCGGCCTCTTTATTTGCGAAGTATATTCGTCCGTTAAGGTCGACAATGGTGACTCCACCGGGCGTGGACTGGAAGATTCGTTCGAGTTCTTCCTCACTCCGTCGTAATATTTCCTCATGGCGTTTGTGTGTCGTTATATCATGCGCCGTCACCAACACACTATCCACAGTGCCATTGCGTTTTTTTTCCGGTATAAGCCGCGCCTGGTAATATTTTATTCCTGTCGGAGTCGGTAATTCTCCTTCAAGTGTTTTTTCTTTTGCCGTTTCAAACACAGTACTTAATGCATTCTGCCAGAACGGCGTCAGTTCCTTTGCAATCGATATTTCACTTTCTTTTTTTCCGAACAATTGATTACGGTTACTACCGATCACCGCTTCGAATGTCCGATTGACGTATACATACCGTTCTTCTCTGTCATACCGTGCAATAATTTCAGGGACTATTTCGAGAATTCTATTCAGCTCCCATTTGTACCGGTTTTGTATCTGTTCAATTTTCTTTGTCTCGGTTATGTCCTGTCCGATACCCACGACGCCGGTTATATTATTGCTTTCATCACCCAATGGTGAAACAGTCATGTGGAAATAATGCCTGTGACCATTGTTCGTTATACTCCATTCATAGTTGACCGATTCACCGGCAAGCGCGCGGGTTATTGATTTTTCGAAAAATGATCCTTCTTTTATCCCGAACAATTCACGTGAAGTTTTTCCGACAGGTGATTCCGGTAGAAAATTGTTTTGTTTCTCTATCCATCGTCCGTATAGCGCTGTATACCGTTGTCTTTTATCGAGTGTAAAAACTATGTCACCGAGAGAATTGAAAACTGATTGAAAGCGTCTGTTACTGAGCCGGAGTGTGCGTTCGCCTTTTTCGGCTTTCAACATTTTTCCCCTTGTATGCATCCATCTTCGGATGCCGAACATTCCAATACATAGTGCGAAAATAATTATACCCGCAATAATATTATTGGCGTAAGAAGGCGGGCTATTAACGATATAGCTGAAGATATAGTTAAGACTGTCATAATAAGTAATAAGATAGAGAGATACTGCGCCGACGATAATAATAATAATACCGTCTATAATGCTCACGTACCTGTTACCGCCTGTATGTTGCTGTTCTTGATCCATAATAATGAATTGAGTGTATTTTTTTTATTCAGAACGTAATGGCGCTTTCTCAGGATCCTATCAATATCTTAGGGTGATCCAATGGTAAATTAACTATTTTAAAGAGTAATAAACTGTGATGTAGAGCAAACTTTCAGAATTGTTTAAATTTACCGAAATCGCCCTCATTTTTCATTGGAAAATATTGCATTGTAGATTCTCACAAGGTATATTATTAGATGATACAATGTGATTATAGCTATTTTTCATAAAACATTCTAAATATGGATATTACCTGCGGCATCGTCGGGTTGCCGAATGTCGGCAAATCGACGTTATTTAATGCACTTACTGCAAGCGAAGCGAATGCCTCCAACTACCCGTTTTGTACTATTGAGCCGAACATCAGCGTTGTCCCGGTTCACGATGAACGCCTCGAAGCGCTGGGAAAGATATTTAACTCCAAAAAGATTACCCCGACCGTTCTTGAATTTTTCGACATCGCCGGATTGGTGAAAGGCGCGAGCAAGGGTGAAGGATTGGGAAATCAGTTCCTGCACGATATCCGGAACGTCAATGCAATTTTGCATGTGGTCAGATGCTTCGAAGATGAAAATGTCACACACATTGATGGAAGCATAGATCCCCGGCGCGATATCGAAACAATAGAAACGGAATTGCTCCTCAAAGACCTCGAGACGGTCGAGCGGAGGATAGAGTCGGTTTCAAAGAAGGCAAAAAGCGGTGAAAAAAAATTAAAGGAAGAAGTCGAATTTTGTAATCGCGTACTGGATCATCTTTCGAAGGGGAAAATGGCGCATTATTTTCCCTATGCATCGAATGAAAAATTTTTTCTCGAGTCGCTCTGGCTGCTGACTTCAAAACCGGTCATGTACATTGCAAATGTTGATGAACAGGAATATGTGGAGGGTAATAGTAAAATCTCTTTGATACGGGAAATAGCGGATAGAGAAGGTGCACCGGTGGTTCCGATATGTTCGAAGTTGGAAGCTGAAGTTGCGCAGTTATCACCCGAAGAACGGGATGGATTCCTGAAAGATCTCGGTATAGAGGAGTCAGGATTAACAAAGGTAATCCGCGAAGCATATAAACTACTCGATCTGATTACATTTTTTACCGGCAACCCGAATGAATTACGCGCATGGTCTCTCAAGCGTGGCAGTACTGCCTATGAAGCTGCGGGGCGTATACATTCGGATTTCCAACGCGGATTTATACGGGCCGAAGTTGTTAAAGCAGAAGATCTGATTCGATGTGGATCGGAAGCGTCTGTAAGAGAACAAGGAGGTATGTCACTGCAGGGCAAGGAGTATGAAGTGAAAGAAGGCGACGTGATATATTTCAGGTTTAATGTGTAGCTGCCGAGCTATCCGGATAAGGTTTAAACGCAGAGACCGCAACGGTTATCCCGTCCACTGAAGTTTTTCCTTGGCTTCATCCGACATCCGTGCGGGAGTCCAGGCCGGTTCCCACACAATCCGGACATCGGCGTCCTTTACTTCGGGGATTTGAAGGATTCTGTTGCGAACATTTTGTGAGATCATCGAGCTTGCGGGACAGCCCGGGGACGTCAGTGTCATTGTAATATCCACCCTGCTGTCGATAATCTTAATATCGTAAATTAACCCGAGGTCAACAATACTCACGGGGACTTCGGGATCGTAGCACTCTTTAAGCGCGTCAATAATTTGATCCTGCGTAATAGCCATTCAAATCCCTCCTTGACACTAAGACGATTGATTGTTTGCAGTTATATAATATACCGAACTATGGACTCAATTTCAAATAACCGGCATCCGGCTTCGGGTAGATGTACAACGCATAGCCACGCTTGACTTCGCGGGAAAAAAATCATAATATAGTACACCATTGCTGTCCCGTTCGCTTGTTTTAATGATACTCACATAAAATCAAAAAGAACTTCCCCTATAATGAAAAGCGGTATCGAATTAAAGAAATGTATAACCGGTCTTCTTCAAGGAAATATTACGGTTGGTGAGTTATCCGATTTTATACATTTCACAAGAAGTATCGCAGAAACATATTTGCTGAAATTTCGTTTGAACATACTCAATCTGTACATGCATTACGGTATGTCGATTTCCGATCTATCGATCGATTGTATCGGCGAGATGTTCGGCAGGGATGAACAAGACGACTATTATATATTTAAAAACTTCGTACAAAGTCTTTATCATCCGTTGGAGACCATACCGGAAAATGAGCTGTTCTTTGCATATAAATCTTTTGTTCTGAAAATAACGAACGCCTGGCTTGCAAAAACCTACGCGCAATTCGATCCTGCCGGCGCGCGCATTCATCGCAATATAAAAGAAGCGGTAAAAAAATCGTCTAATCTAACGTTACACGAAGATTTCCGGGGGTATAATATTCAAATAAGCAACGGCGCCGTAGACGAACACCTGGAATCTTTTAAGCTGCAAGACCTGGAAAGTGGATTACTTAATGAATTGTCATTTATAAATTCGATACCCGAATTTCTCCAAAAGCTTGCGAACCTATTTCGGGAGCAAAACACGTATCAAAAATCCGTGCGACTGATTGACCTGGTAAAAATAGTAAAAAAATATTACGCCGGGTACAGGATGCAGGAAATTATCGGCAACGGAGTTGATGTTCAGATCGATACCGTTTCGATTGACAGGTATACCCTGGAGCGGGATGTGCTTCGGGATATACAGAATAAAATATTCTCTACGTATGTACTTTCCGGTAAAATGAACAAGCGAGAGGCGCAGGCGCTGTATTCGATTCTGTCTGAAATTGTCGGTAATTTCCTTCGCGAAGATTTTTCGACGGATTCGTACTATACAATAGCCGAAAAACATCTTTCGATATCTAAGGAAGAGTACAATACAACGTGGCGGGCAAAAATCGAATATCTTGCCCGTCTGGCGCGGGAGAAATTAATGCTGTATTTTACCGATACATTATAAATATTTTTTTGTTTTTTTTCTGCACGACCCCTTGCATGTAGAAATTAGTATAGTATAACAGTCGTGTGTAGGATTCATATATGCATAAACAAGATCATATAACCGAAGAAAAGCTGGACAAATTCGCGGCAATGCCCGATTTGCTGGATGAAAACGAACGTTTTTCGATAAAAAAGCACATTTCGGATTGCACCCTTTGTAAGGAGTATTTTGAGCGGATTAGCAGTTTTTACAATGAACTGGAGCGGCGGTCGGGTGAACCGGCTACCGACAAGGATCGCGAGCTGGCGTATGCCGTTTTAAAAAATAAACGGTCGAAGTTATTGCAATCCGGCGCGTTGGAAGAAAAGAAGTTCGGTTCGCTGATTGAGACATATACCGGCATAGCGACGGTTTCGCGTCGTACGTCGCTGCCTCAAAGAATTGTCCGGTTTGTGCAGACCCGTCCGGTTGCTTCGGCTGCCGTTATGTTTGCCGTCATCGCATTCTTTACCGTACCGTTTCTCTATGTACAAAAAACCGGTGATACGAATCCGGCGTTCGCACGGGTGGAAAATTATCAGTTGCGGGTTTATAACCGGGATGCGGAATTGCTGTGGACAAAAACGGCGTTGGGTATTCCCGATCTCTCGAGTGCACCATGGAAAATGAGTCGGGAAGATTCCCGGAGATATCTCATGGTAGAAGATATAGACGGAAGCGGAGTAAAAGAGGTCTTGTTACTTTATCCCTCCGATGAAAGATTCGATAACGATACCTTAGCTTGTTATAATTTCGACGGATCGCTCCGGTGGAAAGGGGAACTGCCGGAGCCGATTGTATTCGGAGAGAAAGATCAAACCAGATTTATAAATTGGGATGTACGCGATTTTATAAGTTTGAGGAAAAACCAAAATCATCGAAAACAATTGTTTGTTATTGCCAGATCAAGATCCTACCCGGGTATTCTATTTGAATTGGATACGAAGAACGGAACAATTCTCCAAACCTACTGGAATACCGGACATATTAATATCGTAATGGCTTTCGATGTGCACAGTGACGGCAACACCGATATTATTTTAGGAGGTATAAATAACCCATTTGAGAGAGCTTTTGTTGCCGTTTTAGATCCATTGAATATAAACGGTTACGGGCCGACACAAGCGGAGGATATTCCGCGTGGTATACAGAAAGCAATCGAGATGTTCTATATTTTATTTCCGAAAACAAGCATTTCCAAATCATTGGGCACGGTTAGTTTTAATAGTGTTGGCTCGATTTTTATTACTTCCGGTCCTGCGATTTCTGTTCATATTCAAGACATTCCGAGTAGCGTTGATGGAACCAGTGCACCCGTTATATTTAATTTTGATGATACAATGAAAATTCAATCCGTTACACACGCCGCCCCATTTAGAGCGCTTCACCGGCGGTTGGTTGATGAAGGAATCCTGGACGAAACCCTCGACGACGAGTATTGGGAGAACCTGAAAAATTCGGTGTTATACTGGGACGGAGAGCGGTTTGTTAACGAACCGGTTATGAATAGAATATACGTGGAGCGGTTTCCGTTGTAAACGAGTGCTTTGGTGAGCAAACTTTTCTTAAAATTATAGCAGATCAGCTCTGCGGGCTGCCACCGGGTATGTGCGCGCGTTGAATTGAGGGGATAAAGGTTCGTCCGGTGGATTGAAAATCCTGTATAATGTAATACTCTCCTTTAATTGACTTACGTTAATAAATTTTGAAATATACTTTGAAAGGAGGCATACTTATGAAAACATCCGTAGTAACGGTCAAGGGACAAGTAGTAATTCCGGCAACCATTCGAAAGAAACTCGGCATCAAGGAAGGGTCGAAAATCGCTTTCATCGAGAAGGACGATAAACTCTATATTCAACCTTTGGATAAGAATTATTTTGAGAGCATGGCGGGAGCTGTCGAAACTAAAGGGAAGATGCTCCGGTCGCTTCGGGAAGATAAAAAGTACGAGCGAAAACTATGAAATCGACCGTCATGGACAGCTATGCCGTGATTGTTTATCTTGAACGCGAACGCGGTTATCAAACGGTTGTGAAACAGTTCGGTGAATGTGTACTCGGGAAACGTGAAATCCTTCTGTGCGTCGTCAACTGGGGTGAAGTTATCTATCACGCTCTTCGATCCGGCGGTGAAAAAACGGCAAGGTTATCCGAGGAAGTGATGAATGTGCTGCCGCCCAAACAACCGGCAGCATTTTTATAACCCCGCCCTTTCCTGTTTAAGTAACAGAAACACAAAAACGCCCGAAACAACCACAATTCCCAGCGCATACTGGGCGGCGTCGGCGAACATCGCCTCGATGGTGTAGCTCCAGACGTTCAGCGCAAGCGTTTCGAATCCGATCGGTGAGAGGAGAAACGTCAGCGGCAGCTCTTTCATAGCAGAGAGAAAAACGAATGCCATGCTTGCAATGATGCCCTTCCGGAGAAGCGGCAATGTAGCTTTGAAGAATGCAACAAAGGGATGATAGCCGAACGAACGCGCCGCTTCCTCGACTTGCGGCGGCGCCTGATAAAGCGCACTGCGGATCGGTCCCATTGCTTCGGCGAGGTAATGGAGCGTGTAGGCATAAATAAGAATAATCAATGTTTGATAAAGAAACGGTGCTGCCTGCAGCGTGAAAAATATGAGCGATAATGCAAATGCAAGCGGCGGTATTGCATAGCCCACATACGCTACACGCTCAAATGCGCGGGATATTGTCGAAGGATAGCGTACTCCCAAATACGCCAGCGGTATTGCCAGCAATGCCGCAAGGACGGCAGATGGAAACGAGACAGATAACGAGCCGGTGAGCGCCGAACGTAATCCGGCAAGATTAATTGCATCGGTTTGGGAAAGAAACCAGAATAAAATAGTACCAAGCGGCGCAATCAAGCTTGCAAATGAAAGTCCGCATAGAAATACGTATGCTGGCAGTTTCCACGAACCGAGCGATACGATCCGTTGATGTCTGATAGCCCCCCGCCCCGACCGCGATAATCGTATTCCGCGAAGCAGCCGTGCATCCACAAAGAGCAAACTGACCGTCATCAGAATTAAAAATATGGCAAGCCACGCCGCATAGATGCGGTCGAATGCAGCGGTATATTGAAGAAAAAGAGCATAGCTGAAGGTTTCAAAACGCATAAGCGAAACCGCGCCGAAGTCGCCGAGCACGTGCAGCGAAACGAGTAATCCTCCGGAGTACAACGCCGGTTTGAGCTGGGGAAGCACCGTATTAAAGAAAACGACGCGCGGCTTGTATCCGAAGCTTTGCGCCGTTTCTTCAAGCGCCGGGTCGATGCCGAGCAGCGCCGACCGGAGATTTATAAAAAGATACGGAGTGAGATATAAGGTGAGCGCAAGCAACGATCCCCAGTAACCGCCCGGACGGGGGATTGTTATCCCGAATAACTCCGCAAAAGTTCCGTACGGTCCCGACATACCGAGCAATGCGTACGCCATAACATAGCCCGGTATCGCGAGCGGCAGTACACCGAGCAGGGTGAAGAGTTTTTTCCCCCGAATATCCGATCGTGTGGTGAGCCAGGCGAGCGGCAGCGCCAGCACGGTTGTGGTTGCAAGCACGCCCGCGGTCAATGCAATAGTGTTTAGAAACAAGGTGAACGTCCGCCAGCGAAACACGATGGCGCCGAGCGCTTCGGCGTCGGCTTCAAAAGCACGCACTAACAGGTAAATGAGCGGCGCCAGTACACCCGTTCCGGCAAGAATTACCGGCAGAAGAATGTACCAGGGAATCGCTGAGATACCTTTTCGAAAGGGTTTAATCATAATAAGCCGACTTCCCTGAGTAATCGCAATGTTTCATCGAGCGTGTCGAGCTGATCGATGTTGACTTGCGGCATTATCTCAAGAAGCTCCGGTAAGGGGAGCAGCGCCGGATTGGGAGTGACCGGATCGATGACCGGGTATTCGTATACTTCGTTTGCAAAAAATTCCTGACCGCGGGGTGAGAGAAGAAACCCGATAAAGTGTTCGGCTTCGTCTTTATTCGATGCGGTTGTTAATATACCCGCGCCGGCGACGTTTACGAAATTTCCCGGATCGCCGGCTCGTAAAAATGTCTGCTCGACGGGAAAATTTTCATCCGATTGTTTGAACCGTATCAGGTAATAATGATTTGTGATGCCGAGATCGATTTCATTTGCGGCGATCGCCTGAATGATCGGCACATTCGAGCGATAGGATTTTGCGCCGTTGGCGCGAATCGTGCCGAGCCACTCTTTTACTTTCTCACGCCCGTCTAATTCGACCATAGCCGAGACGAAGGTCTGAAACGATGCATTTTGCGGCGCCCAGCCGATGCGGTTCGACCATTTCGGGTCGGTAAGATCATAAATCGATTCGGGCAACCGGTCTGCATCGACGCGCGCCGGTGCATACGCGAGCACACGCGCTCTGCCGCTTGTGGCTACCCACGTGCCGTCGCCGCTGCGGAATAATTCCGGCGTCTTATCGATCAACGATTGCGGCAGCGTCGTGAACATATTCCTGTTGCTGAGAACCCCGAGCGCCCCGCCGTCCTGCGCCCAGAAAACATCCGCCGGAGAGCGGCGACCTTCTTCGAGCAATGCAACGGCAAGCTGCGACGTGTCGCCGTACCGCACCCGAACGCGAATGCCGCTCTGTTGCTCAAATTCCTGTATGAGCGGTTCGACAAGACTCTTGCTCCGCCCGGAGTATATTATAAGTTCCTGGGCGTCAAGCGGTTTGACTAATGCCGTTACAATTAAAAGCGTTATTCCTATTTTAAACATATACTATAGAGTATCCTCTCTCTAAGCTTCAAGGTTTCCACCAATCATTCATTCATTCATTCCCCGCTACGCTTCGATTCGCGGATTTCACTCGATTGTAGATATTGTTGTGTTCAACTTGCATTCACGCAACCATGCATTCATTCATACCTATGCGCCAAAATAATTTGGCGCTTACAATTCCCATCGTAACCCGACATTAAACTGCCGGAACGGTCCGGGGAAAATGCCCCGCGGCGCACGCGATGCTATGTAGACGTTATCGAACATATTCTTCACAGCGCCGAATACCTTCAGATCGATCCACGGCAGCTTGTAATTAACCGAGAGATCCCAGACGGTATATGCGTCGATCAATCCGATTTCACCGTCGATTGTGTCGTTCCTTTTTGATGAATGTCGGTTAACTGACCATCGACGCCGACGTCTCCCCAGGTGCCGCCATATGAAAACAATCCGGAGTAAAAATCGTTACTCCCCCCCTGTATGCGGGCTGAGAAAGTTGGTATACGGGGAGGTTGCCGGGTAATATAGTTAATGACGCCTCCCACGGTTTGCGGACCGAAGAGAATAGAACCGCTTCCCTTTAATATCTCGATCCGTTTCATCCGGTCGATGGGAGGATTATAATATAATTCCGGTTCACCGTACGGCGCCAGTGCAATCGGCACGCCGTCTTCTAACATTAACACTTTGCGTGATCGCGTCGGATCGAGTCCGCGGATACCGATGTTCGGTCGAAGTCCCTGTCCCTCTTCATCACGGACGTTTACACCCGGAACATTTCGGAACACCTCGTTTGCGCCGATAAGTATGTCGCTGGTTTTGCTATCGACGACAGTTCCGGTTATTGTTCCTGTTTCGGTTGCGATTAAGGGTTTTGCTACTACGATTGTAACAATAAGAATATATGCTAATCGTTTCATTATTTTCCTCCCAATTGAGCGACTATATGTGATATTGTCGATTACCGTTCCACAGACGGGCACGAAACCGCATGAATGCAGCTTCCGCATCCGGGATCTTCAAACGGAATCGATGTATTGCAGCGCGGACAAGAGCGTGCGAACGGATTTGTAACAATGTAGCTGCAAAGCGGGCACTCGCGTTTCTCTTGTTCGCGTTTTTTGGTGATGGATATATTTCGTTTTGTTAACATTATTTAAGAATTTTGTATTCTTTAACCTTTATTATCACAAAAATAATTTTAAGCCAAACTATGTAACACCGGACGCTGTCCGGTGTAAGCGACCCGGCGAGTCGCGTTACAGTTTTACATCATTCACCTTACAATAATTTGCGCCACAATCCCCCCGATCAAAAACGCCCCGATCCATGTGCCGAACCAGATTAATGCGCTTTGTTTTATACCTCTCTCTTTCAGCATCACCATAAGCGATGCAATACACGGAACAAATAATGTAATGGTAATCAGCGCTACGGTTATTTGCATCGGATCGAGCGCCATATCGTACAAACCTGCCGCACCGAAATCCCGCCGTACCAAACCCATAACGAAAGCAGTCGCCGCTTCTTTCGGTAAACGCAGCCAGACGGTAGTAAACGGCGCCAGGATGTTCTGCCACACCGTCAGTATACCGGTTAATTGCATTATCCCGACCGCAAGTGCTCCGAAAAAGAACCACGGTACTGCCTCTTTTATAAAGAAAAAGGATTTATTCCACGTTTTTCGAATCACGTTTTCAAATCGCGGCATACGCATCGGCGGAAGATCGATCAACAGCGGCGACGCTTCTCCCGGTATAAATCTGTTGAGTAGTGTTCCGGTCAATATCAACACCAACAGGATCACAAACCCATAAATTAAAAGTGCCGAAAGACCCGCCGAAGCAAGCAGCGTTGCGATAACGGCAATCTGTGCCGAGCAAGGAATTGTAAACTGCAAAATGGCGGTTGCAATTGTTTTTTCACGCTCATTGCCGAGCAATCGTGTTGTAATGGTTGCAGCCGTCACACATCCGAAACCAAGTATCAGCGGAATGACCGCTCTTCCGTTAAGACCGAAATAACTGAGTGCACGATCGGCAAGCGTCGCAAGACGCGGCAGATAACCGCTGTCCTCCATCAATGAAAGGGCAAGGTAAAAAGCAGCGACAAGCGGCAAAAGGAGAAAGAGCAGATACGTCACGGTCATTGTTAAAACGCCGAATTCTCCGATCAGCAACACGCCGAGCCAGCTCGTGTCGCTTATAAAACGGGTTACTATATCGCTGATCCAGACTTCCCAAACCTGTCTGCCGAGATAATCTTCGGTAAAATCAACTAAATCCTGAGCAATCAATTTCCCGACGAAGAGATAAGTCAGATACAACATAACAAAAAAGAACGGGATGCCCGTCCACGGATTCACGGCCCATCTTCCGGCGAGCGTCGATACGCGTGTCTTTGTCGAACGCTCGGCAAGGATTTCGGCAATTATACGATTTACCCTGTTGCGCCGTTTTATGTAGAGATCATCCCGTTGATCGAGCGGTTGGACGCCGTGTAGTTCGGCTATGTGCGAATCACCTTCGAGTACGAGAAGCGCTTCTGCTTCGCTGCCCGTTCGGTTCAACATTTCGTGAAGTTTATGATGCAGCGCCGGATCCTGATTTCCTTTGCGTGCATCCGGAAGAATTTCTTCGAGTTCGCGGAATCCTTGCTTTTTTATTGCAACGGTTGGAACTACAGGAACACCCAGCAGTGATTGCAAACGATCGATATCGATAGAGATGCTGTGCTTTTTCGCTTCGTCCATGAAATTCAACGCAACAACCATCTTCTTTCCCATATCGATGAGCTGCAGCGTAAGAAACAGGTCGCGCTCGAGGTGAACCGCATCGACGATATTAAGTATTACATCGCCCGCAATAATAACATCGCGGGCAACAATCTCCTCATCGCTAAACGATGATACGCCGTAGATTCCCGGCGTATCGTATACATCGTATGTTCGATAAATTCCTTTAGTTATTTCTATAGTTGTTCCGGGATAGTTCGATACATCGGCGTATATGCCGGAAAAGTAATTGAAGAAAACAGATTTGCCGACGTTCGGATTTCCGGCAAGGATTAAGCGTTGGCGGACGCCGGATTTATCCAGAAACTCATGACCGATATGCGGATGTGTTTCGATGTGTGATTTATTGTTTACAACCGGAGGATTCTTCTGCTCATTCATCCTGTCACCGTTAATCGCTTACTGTGGTTTCGGTCTTTAGCAATGAACTGACCTGCACGAATATTCTCGCCGTCAGCGCCGGACCGATTGCGATCTCCTGTCTGTTTTTTTGAATGATCAATGTACCGCCGGGGAGCCGCGTCATACAATAAATTTTTTCACCTTCGATAATACCGAACCGGATAAACTGGGCTTTGTAATTGCCTCCGGGTATCGTTACCACCGTGACGTAGCTGCCGGCTTTTATTTTCGAAAGAGGGAGTGGATGTTGTGCTGCCATTCTATAATCTTATATCTATGTTGCTTGTAACTACGTTGATTGACATCTATCACATGTTCCGTACACTTGAAACGATGTTGTGTTTGGCTTGAAGTTGTTCTTCTCACAAACTTCCGTAGCAAGTTTTTGAAATTTTTCGTTTGTAAATTCTATGATCTCGCCGCACGATAGACATATCAGATGATGATGGTGTGCGCGGCCATGAATTTTTTCATAGCGGGATTGATTTTCACCGTATCTGAATTTTAATACAAGTCCGCTGTCAAGAAGCAATTCCAGTGTATTATATACGGTAGCGCGGGATACTTTTTTCCCGCCTTGTTTCAATGAAATATACAGTTCATCGGCGTCGAAGTGTCCCTCGCTTTCCATCACCGTATCCAGAATGATAAACCGTTCGGGTGTAATACGATAGTTTTCTCTTCGAAGGTATTCTTCGAATGCTTCGCGTGCTGGCGTTTGTGTGCTCATTGTCTCTATATTTATTTGGATTAAGTCTAAATAAATATAAGGAGAATTTTTCCATTTGTCAAGGTGAGAGGCGATTTATTTTTACAGTGAGAAGGGTGGACACCACCTGTGTGCGTGCATTGCGTGGCGGCAGGTGGCGTCCACATTAGTTGGTATGTGTCCTGTATTGCAATTCATTTAAAAAGTAAGTTTATTAAAATATGCCAATACCGAATATAAAACCCCGCCGGCTGCCTACCGGTGGTACCATCGGCGTTGTTGCTCCCGCAAGTCCTCCGATTACGGATGAAGCGCTGCAAAATGGAATCACTTATCTTGAGAAACAGGGCTTTCAGGTCCGGATAGGCGATGCCGTCGGATCGAAACGAGGATATCTTGCCGGCATCGACAAGGATCGTGTTCGTGATCTTCATATAATGTTCACCGATTCCGAAGTTGATGCTATCATTGCAGTTCGCGGCGGATACGGCTGTGCCCGTTTTCTCCATCTCATCGACTATGAGTTGATAAAACGGAATCCAAAAATATTTGTGGGCTATAGCGATGTAACGGCGCTTCATTGTGCAATATATAAACGGACCGGATTAATTACTTTTGCCGGGCCGATGGTTGCAGCGGATTTCGGCGGAGAAATTGATTCGCAAACGGAATCGTATTTCTGGTCGCTTATCATGGAACCGGAACCGGGTGTACGGTTAAGTTTCGAAGATATGCCCGGCGTAAGGTCAGGCAGTCAACGTAGTTTTACCGGACATTTACTCGGAGGAAATGTATCGGTTCTTTGCAGTTTGATCGGCTCTCCGTATCTTCCGGATTTTAACGGAGCAATACTCGCGCTTGAAGAGATCGGCGAGGCGCCATACCGTATCGACCGGATGCTGAATCAATTAAAGTTGCACGGAGTGTTTCAAAAGGTATCGGGTATACTCCTCGGGCAATTCACGGATTGTGTCCAAAATAACGATCGTCCTACACTAACGCTCGATGAAGTCTTCTGCGATTATTTTTCCGCACTCGAATACTCTGTTTTGAATAATATTCCCTTCGGTCACGAGAAACAAAAAATAACATTGCCGATGGGAGTGTATGTACGGTATGAACCGGATGAAAACATATTAACAATTGTCGAATCACCCGTATCATAATCATAGGTAGCTTATGCAAGCTGATCCGCTGCTGCGATATCGTTCTGAATTTCCCATCCTGAAAAATAAAAACTATCTCATCTCCAACTCGTTGGGTGCAATGCCGAATTCCGTATATAATAGAATGAACGACTATGCAGAGATATGGGCGCTAAAAGGAGCGGCAGCGTGGAATGAGGAATGGTGGGAGATGGCAATCAAGACCGGGGATGTTATTGCTCCGGTTATCGGCGCCGGGGCGGGTGAGATCTCGATGCATCCGAATATCACAACGATACAAGCTATTATACTATCTTGTTTTGACCGTGAGGAGGAGCGTAATGGACGAACGAAGATCGTTTCCGAATCGTTAAATTTTCCATCGGTCATTTATGTTACCCGTTCGTGGGCGGATTCCCGGGGATGTACGCTCCAACTTGTTCCTTCGGATGACGGCATACACATCGATACGCAGCGTATGATAGATGCGATTGACGAAGATACCTTTCTCGTTTCGATGTCTCAGATTCTTTTTAAGAGTGCGTATGTTCAGGATGCGAAGGCAATAATCGGGAAAGCGCATTCGGTCGGCGCCTATGTCGTGCTTGATGCGTATCAGTCTGTCGGTGTTTATCCGGTGGATGTTAAGGCACTGGAAGTCGATTTTCTTGCGGCGGGTGTATTAAAGTGGTTGTGCGGCGGTCCGGGAGGATGTTTTTTGTACGTGCGTCCGGAAATACGTACACGTCTAATTCCGAAATTTACCGGTTGGTTTGCACATCAGCGCCCGTTCGACTTCGATACCGGAGAAATGGAATATCGCACCGATGCGTACCGGTTTCTCAACGGAACGCCGTCGATACCGGCGTTGTATGCAGTCACCGAAGGTCCGAAGATCATTCGGGAATTAGGAATAGAAGCAATCCGGGAAAAATCGCTCACGCTGACAAAATTGCTCATCGAACGTGCGGATTATTATAATTTTACCGTTAACTCTCCGCGTAAACAAGAAATCAGGGGAGGCGCCGTCACGATAGATGTCCCGCATGGTTATGAAGTTGCACGGGAGTTAATCGACCGGAATATTATTGTCGATTACCGAAAAGATGCAGGCATACGCATCGCTCCGCATTTTTATAATACCGGTGAAGAGGTGATTGCCGCTGTGGATGCGATCAACGATATTCTCACGAGCGGGGA